>NZ_JBFTIZ010000010.1:2668-30935 GCF_056395165.1 Pedobacter sp. 10L46_2 | reverse complement strand
CAACAGCCGTTGTACCGTTTAAGGTTTTCTTAAAATTGGAGATGCCAGAGCCAAGGAACATATTGATCCCCGAAGCATGCATATCTTGTGCTATTTGAGGCTCCATTGAACGGTCGGGCTGATGCGCATAGAATGCTGCAGGAGTTGCATCGGCAAGATCACCCACAGAAATAACTGCTGTTTTTTTACCTTCTTCTGCGGCGTACACAGCTAATGATTTTAATGGCTTTTCTGTTGAATCTACTCCAATTGCACGGTTATTTGTTTTTTGTCCGCCCGCCATTGCAGTTCCACCTGCGGCTGAATCGGTGATGTAAGTATCTGCGGCATTTGTAACAGAAACACCAATGTTGCGCATCTTAAATAAATTGAGCTGACCTTGATTTGCTGTAAATGCAGAGTATATTTGGGTAAGCCCCATTCCGTCACCAATTAAAAGGATGACATTTTTTATTTTTCCATTCTTGCCATCAGATTGATAGGTTGGCTGGTAGGTTTTGTGGATTTCCTTATTGATATAAATGTTTTTGGCCAGGTCTTTTATGAAATTTCCAAGTGATTCGACAGCATCAGTGCCTATTAAATCTACATGAAGATTCATTAATGCCAGCCAAGAGCTTTTTGTATCCGGAGTAGCCCAAAACCGGATTTTTTTTCCTTCAGCATGAACACTATCTATAAGGCCTTTTACCCTTGTGTAGTCGGCATGCTCTAGTCTTCCTTTCCCATTCCATTTACTATATGCAGTGAATGGAAAGCTTACTAATTCTACGTGTTTTGATTCTTCAGGCGTATGTTGTAATGGCCATTCTCCATCAAAATAGATATAATCAGGATAGTTTTTGTAGTCGTTTGGTTTTGGTCTGGAACCACTTATTGTAATGGTTAACTGGCCAGGATGGGTGCTGGTTTTAAGGAGGTCTTTATGAGGTTCCAGTTGCTTGATTAATATAGCTAAAGCGCTTGGATAATTTTCTTTAATGTCGATCAGTAAATGAAGCTTGCGTTTCGGATCTTTCTGTAGGGCTGCTATAGCTGGTTTAATATAGGTGCTATATAGTGTAACTGAGGGATTAACATGCTCTTTACTATGTGCAACGAGCAATTCATTGTTTATCGGAAAAATATCGGCCTCAATAGAGCCAAATCCTTTTTGAAAAGCTCTTTGAAAAGGAATGTCATTTTCATAGTCGTTATGAGAATGAGCGTTTAATAAAGAGTATGAGGGCTCTTTGTCAGATGCCTCCTGAGCCTGAGAATAATTAGCACTAGCGATTAATAAAAGCGCAAAAAGGCCCGCTTTAATAATTTTTTTGATCGGTTTTTCTGTTTTCATTCTAATCTGTTCTTGTTTGCAATATGGTTGGTATTGCATTTATGTACGTTTAGCATTGATGTGATCTATTTGTTGGCTCTACTTGCAGATCAGTAATGTAAATCTAACAAATGGTTTGGTTAGGTAGCTGATGATTTTAACAAAAGCAAAAGGGTGCACGATATTATCGTGCACCCTTTTCAGTATTACCTTGTTTACCAGCCTGGGGTTTGTTTGTAAGCACCGTTACTTCTGGTGATTTCATCCGGACTTATTGGCCACGCCATTTTTGAAGCATTAAAGTTGCGTGCGGGCCATACTTCCTTTACTACGAATGGAGAGTTTGGATTAGTTTTATCTGAATGATTACGACCATGAAGGGGAGCATTAATTTTAGCGAAATCTCCCCATCTCTTTAGATCCTGTAATCTATCAGTCCACTCACAAGCCAATTCAACACGACGTTCGTGTTTCAAATCATCTAAAGTGGGTGTGTTTATTGAGGGTAGGCCAACTCTTGTTCTAAGTTCATTTAGAGGAGCCGCGGCCTCTCCATTTTTACCTTGTTCTATTAATGCCTCAGCTTTAAACAAAAGTATTTCAGCATAACGTATTAAAGATAAGTTAAGCATGGTGGTTGGATAATCACCACTAGGGTTAATCTTATCATTTGAAGATGCATCCCCATCAGACCCATAACCAAAAGGCTCCATGTATTTATTGATTTGGAAGCCAGAAAGACTATTGGTAGAAAAATATGATCTTTCCTGCCCAAAGAATTTGAACTTATCTCCAAATTTCAAAATAGTAACTTCACGTCTAGGGTCATTTGCTTCATATTCGTTGTACAGCTCAAGTGTTGGTTGGAAGTATCCCCAGCCATTATAGATTCCCCAGCCCTTATTTTCAAGACTTACACCTGGGAATTCTGACCCTCCATCTACTCCAGAAGTAACCGACCATATATATTCAGAACTCCAGTTATTGGCAATTGTAAACACGCTTTGGTAGTTCTCTTTGCCGTTTGCCTTTCCGGTAATTAAAGCACGGTGCCCTTCATTCTTTATTTTATCGCAAAGGGGTGGAACTAATTGCCATTTAGCTTTATCGAATTGTGCCCAATATGCATAGGCTTTTACCATATATGCCCAAGCAGCTGCTTTATGTGCTCTTCCACGGTCTCCGGCACCATAACTTTCAAACAATGGTAATAAATCTGCTGCCTTTTCCAGATCAGATATAATCTGCGCATAGTTGTCGGTTACTGATTTTAGCTGAGGTGGTATTCTTTTGCCATATTCAGGATTTTCTACAGCATCAAATGGAACGCCCTGATCTTTGTGCCCCCAGATGTAGGCGATCCAAAAATGTGCGAATCCCCGAACAAAATATGCTTCTCCTAAAGACCTATTACGAATGGCTTCGCTTGCCTGGCTTGCTTTTGGGATTTCTTTAATTGCATCATTTGCTTTACTCAACATCCAATATAAGTCATTCCAGCCGCCTGTTAAATAACCTTCTCGACCACTAGGGATAAAGTTTTTGATGTTTTCTCCATCAGCTTTTGTTCTTCCTACAATAAGATCATCACTTGCATTTTGTACCCAGAACAAGTCTCTTCCCCAGGTTGATTCATAGCGCATTGGAACATATAAAGCTGCTACACCTTTTACCAACTCAGCATCTGTACGCCAAAAAAATGCGGTTGATGGCTCTCCTGTGGGTTTATTGTCAACCCAACTTTTTTTACAGGCACCTAATGATAACAACAGTAAGGCTGTAAGTATATATTTAAAATTCTTTTTCATGATTGAATTGCTTTGATCAGAGTTTAAGTTTTAGTCCAAATGTATATATGCGAGATAGGGGAAATTGCCCTCCATCTAACCCTATGCCACCAACCTCAGGATCCATTCCTGTGTATTTTGTGAAGGTAACAAGGTTGTCTGCGCCTACGAATATTCTTAAGCTTGATTTAAACGGCATGTTTTTAAAGGTATATCCCAAAATAACACTCTTGATACGTAGGTAATCTCCGTCTTCAAGGTACCAATCTGATGCAGTTTGGAAGTTTTGGTTTTTATCACTTGCAGAGATTCTTGGAATGTTTGAACCCGTATTTTCAGGTGACCATGCATCAAGAATTTTATCCCATCTGTTGTAACCTTGCTCTGATCCATTAAGCGTAGATTGTTTAAATGCATGGAAAAGTTTTACACCGCTAACACCTTGTAAGAACATACTGAAGTCGAAGTTTTTCCAAGCTAAATTGGTTGTAAAGCCATAGGTTAGTTTTGGAGCTGCACTTCCCATATATGAACGGTCGGCATCATCAATTTTTCCATCATTATTTAAGTCTCTGAATTTAAAATCGCCCGCTTTTGCATCAGGTTGAATTTTCTTTCCATCCTTTACATATGCATTTGCTTCTGCATCTGATTGAAATATCCCCTCATTTTTTATCAGCCAATATGAATAGTATGGTTGTCCAACTATTGAACGAAATGGTCTTAATACCGTTCTCCAATTATCAGTATGCAGCCAGAAAGATTGGGGATTTTCATCAATGTATTCAACTCTGTTTTTTAGAGTGGCAATGTTTGCACCAAAATCATAACTCAATGCTCCGGCATTATCTTTCCATGTTGCTGCTAACTCATAGCCTGTATTCCTTATTTTACCCTGATTAATTAAAGGCGCCCCCAAACCGAATGTATTGGTCCATTCAGTATCCTTTTCTTTAATCAGGTCATATGTTAATTTGTTAAAATAATCCCCTGTTATTGATAATCTCTGGTTCAGAAAGCTAAAATCAAAACCAATGTCTTTCTGCTCAGAGGTTTCCCAGGTTAATTGAGGATTAAACAGACTTCCTAAAGAAAGAGAGTTGCTTCTTGGGGCTCCATCCCCGATCTGATTTGTGTAGTTAGCACTTAGTCGAGGATAGCCATATCCAAGATCCTCTATTGAGGCCATATTGCCAATTCTTCCCCAGCTGGCACGGAATTTTATTAAATCAACTCCATCAATATGAAAGAAGGGCTCTGAACTTAATTTCCAGGCAGCAGTCACTCCTGGAAGTCCTTTACCGCGATAATCTTTAGCTATACGACCGGCCATATCGTAACGATAGCTTCCTGTTACAAAATAACGGTCTGCCCAGCTGTAGGAAAGTCTCCCTACATAAGATGCATTTCTATCATATTCGTATTTGTCCTCAGGTTTGTTCTGATCAAATATAGTCGCGTTGATAAAATATTGAGCCCACTCTTCTTCAGTCTCGAACCCTTTGCCTATTACTTTTAGTCTGCGGACTCCCTGATCTTGTGCAGTCATCGAAGCCATCGCGCCAATACTGTGTCGGTTAAAGGTTCTGCTATAGTTAGCAGTGTTTTCCCATATCCAATGGAAGTTGTTGTTGGTTTCGTAAGTTAGCGTATTTTGCGAGTTTGGTTTTCCTGGCTCTGTTCTTTTTGGTTCAAAATTTTTCCATAAAGAATTGGTTTTGCGATAAGAGAAGCGAGATAGAACACTTAAGCCAGGTATAATGTCTGATACAGATAATTCCGTAACTGACTGTAAGTCGTTGGTTTTATTGTAAGGCTTGTTTCTAAGTAATGTTGCAACTGGGTTAATTACATCGCCGTGAATACCTAAATAATTAGAATCTCTTGGACCAACGCCTCCGAATGACCCATCTGGATAATATGGCGTTGCAGAACTTGGCATATAAATGGCAGAAAGAATAGTTCCTGAATAGCCGCTTTCTGTTTCCGTTCCCCTGTTGTCATTGTTATTCCAAAATACTTCTTGTCGCAGCTTGATGTTTTTGGTGAATTGATAGTTAGAGTTAAAACGAAGGGAGAGATTTTGATTATAAGTGTTTAGCAAAGTTCCTTCTTCTCTTTCATAACGTCCTTGGATCAGGTTGGAGAATTTTTCAGTACCAGCATTAATACTAACATTATGTCGTTGGATTAATCCAGTCCTGAAAATTTCATTCATCCAATCAGTTCGGGTTACTTGCGCATATGGATTTTTCGTTATATCCCAACCTTCTGAAGGATTAGATCCGGAATTTGTTAAAGCAAGGTTAGCTACTTTTGCCTCGTTTTCGGCAGTTAAGGCATGAGGTAGGCGCCATGCATTTTTTAGTCCCGTAAAGCCACTATATTCTACACTTGGACTTCCTTGTTTAGCTTGACGAGTTGTAATTAGGATTACCCCGGCAGAGCCAGAAAATGCACCATAAATTGCAGCAGACGCAGCATCTTTCAAAATTGTTATTGATTCAACATCAGCTGGATTGTATGGCGCGTTTGGAACACCATCTACTACGTACAATACATTCTCATTTTTTCTGGAACCGACACCCCTAATTGTTATTTTTGGTGACTTGTTAGGGTGGCCTCCGTCGTTAATTGCCGTTACTCCGGGAACTTTACCCTGAATCATCGAAGCAACGTTTAATACAGGCCGATCTTTAATCTTATCCATATCAGGAACTGTTGCAACAGCAGCGGAAAGATCTTGTTTTCTGGAAGTTCCATAACCAATTACCACAATCTCATTTAAAGATTGTCTGTCAGTTTTAAGAATTACATTTAAACTAGCTGAATTTCCTACTGCGATCTCTTGTGCTACATAGCCCATGTAGCTGAAGACAAGTATTGACTGATCATTGTCGACAGCAATGCTATACTTTCCTTCTAAAGTTGTCGCAGTTCTTTTATTTGTTCCTTTTAACTGAACGGTTACACCAGGTAAAGGGCCCACAATATCATCTGCGGTTACTGTACCAGTTACAATACGCTCAATAGGCGGTGTGGCTGGTTTAGGTGGTGCGGGCTTTTCATCAATGATAAGGTTATTGCCAATTTGTATGCAGCGGAGATTGGTTTCATCTAGAATCAGCTTTAAAGCTGTCTCCATTGAGATCTGGCGTGCACTAATGCTGGTTTTTTTTTCATTTCTTTTAATTAGCGCCTCTCCAAAGGAGAACTTTATGCCAGTTTGTTTCTGAAGGGTTTGAAAACATTCTTTTAAACCTGCATTTTTAAGTTTTAGGTTTAACTGTATCTTGTTCAAATCCTGACTATTAGCGCTGTTTGCAAACAACATTCCTGTTAGGGTAAGTTGTACAATTAGTGTGATTGCAGATATCTTCATAATAAATCTGATACATGGGTGGAGGTACAATCCTTTTTGCATATTTTTGTTTGTTTAGTAGGTTTTTTCCCAAAGAAAATGGGGTAATAAATCTGTTAGCCTTCTGAGGTTTTACTCAGATGYGAATCCTTTAAGTCTTGAGGCCTCGTAAACCAATGACTAAATGGATTTCTAGTGAATTCGCCCTGTTTAACAGGGCGTTTTTTTTGGTAGCTTTTTCTGTTTACATAGTTTGATTTTTAATTAGTTAGAAATTATAATCTGATCGCCTTGCAGCTTATATTTAAAACTTGCCGCTTTACCCATAATGTCCATAATTTTAGTTATAGATTCGTTTAAAGAGCAGGTGGTATTTATACGATAATTAGACAGCGCATCTGAGGAGATATGGATCTTTACATTGTAGCAACGTTCTAGTACCGCGACAACATCTGCTAAACGTTGATTGTTGAATGTAAGATTTCCATCTTTCCATTGTTCAAGTTCCTGAGTCGAGATTTTAGCTAAGGTTGCTTTTTTTGTTTTTTCGTCCCAATTTACAAGGTTGCCCGGGGTAAGAACGGCAACTGAGGTTAATTGTTTTTTGGTAGGGTCGGCCTGTCTATCCACGCTAACTTTTCCTGTTGCCACGCTTACTTCAACCGGATTTCCCCTGAATGCTTCTATTTTGAAAGATGTGCCAAGAACCTTAGTTTGAATATTATTGGTATGAATTATAAACGGTCTGGCCGGATCTCTTTTTACTTTAAAAAATGCCTCGCCTATTAGTTCGATTTCTCTGACATTAGAGAATGTTTTAGGGTAGCATATTTTACTATTTGAGCCAAGATAGATTACTGTTCCATCTGATAGGGATACTATTGAACGCTGACCTTTTGGATTATAAGATTCTATAATAGCAACCTTAGCACTTATTTCTTTTTTATTTTTTGAAAGTTGGTAAAGGCCAAACATAAGCGGAAGAACTAGGATTGCTGCATATTTAATCCATGTTGTTGGCCAGAGTTTGCTTGTTTCAGGAATATTTTCATTATTGTTTTGAACCTTTTGCATCAATTGCTGGCGGTAGGTTGCCATTGCATGAATATTCAATTCAGGCTCTTCCATCTCCTGCCAGGCTTCATCAAGAACTTCACGAAATAGCTCTTCCGATTCCGGTTGTTTCAGGAATTGCTTTACTTGCTCCAGTTCTTGATCTGTGCAGGTATTATTTAAATACTTTTTAAGTAATAATTTGTTCAATTTGGTTTGCTATTTGGGCCTTCATCAGTGAATACGTAAAAAAGGAAAAATACCCTGAATGTAAAATAGATATTTTTTATAATTAACTGATTTTCAGCTATAAAAAATGAATAGTGATGATTGTAAGGATAAGGTTTACATGACTTCTCATTTTTTTTCTGAGAAAAAGAAGGGCCGCAGAAACGTGACTTTCTACTGTTTTTACAGATAGGTTTAAGTTGGTGGCAATTTGGCGGTAGCTAAGGTTCTCGTGTCTGCTCATTTCAAAAACAAGCTTTCTTTGAGGACTTAACTGATTAAGATGGTCAAGATAGATTTTTTGAAGTTCATTATAAGAAACCGCTTCATTAGTTGTATCCTGAGTGAAAGAATCTTCTATTAACTTACAAATTGGGGTTGTGGAGAGCTCCTTTTTCCGGAAGTAGTCAATCATAGAATTTTTGAGTGCTTTAAAGAGGTAAGGGCCCAAAGAACCCTCCTCCTGGAAGCTGTCTTTTTTCTCCCAAACCTTTAACATCAGATCCATTATGAGTTCTTCCGTTATAGATTGTTGGCGAATGTATTTTAGGGCAAAAAGATTTAACTTGTTAAAATATCGTTCAAATAGCAAGTCAAATGCACGGGTATTTCCTTCCCGGCATCTTTGTAACAATTCATGATCTGGTAAACTTCTATTCGCCATTACGCAACAAAATTAGCTACTTACTTGATTTGCTTTTATTATATTTTAGTTAATTCCGGTTAACATTTATTTAACATGGCCTTTTCCTAAGGAAGTTCTTTTATTCAGGTATTTGCATTAGCTCAGAAATCCCTATCATTCTGTTGCTAAACGTTTTTTTGGTGTTTATAAATGGTTTTGTTAAGGTACATATTTGTCTGATTTTCCCGAACTTTTTTAAAGGAATTTTTAATTATGTGAAATTTCGAGATTGCCCATTTTTTAACCTGATTAATAAAAATGGTGTGGTATGATAAAAATAGGTACTTAGGGGGTGTAAATGCGTCAATATTAGGGGGTTGATTATGACAAAACATATCATTAATTTTAGAATATGAAACATATATCTATCCTGGTTCCCAAGGGGGCTATTTTGGGGAGCCTTGAAGGATCCCGTCAATTGTTTAGTCAGGTGAATGAGTTTTTTAAAGCGAAAGGCCAGCCACCTTTATTTAAAGTGCAATTAGTAGGTTTAACTAAGGAGACACCTGTTAGCGGAGGATTGTTTACTGTGAATACAGATCTTTTGATTGGGGATATAGAAAAAACAGACCTTATCATAATACCTGCTATTGATGGGGAAATAAGCGGAGCTATAGAAAAGAATAAAGATTTCATCCCTTGGATCGTAAAACAGTATAAAGAGGGAGCAGAAATTGCAAGTTTATGCCTTGGTGCATTTTTATTGGCCTCTACTGGTTTATTGAAAGGAAAGAAGTGTGCTACTCACTGGTTGGCCGAGAATGATTTTAGGRGAATGTTCCCTGATGTCAGCCTTGTTACTGAGAAAATCATTACAGACGAGCATGGAATTTATTCAAGTGGTGGGGCTTTTTCTTACCTTAATCTTATCCTGTACCTGATTGAGAAATATGCAGGTCGTGAGATTGCCGTTCTTTCTGCTAAAGTTTTTGCTATAGAGCTTGATCGTGAAAGCCAGCTGTCGTTTACGATATTTCAAGGACAAAAAGAGCACGAAGATGAATCGGTTAAGAAGATCCAGGAATTTATAGAGAATAATTTTCAGGAGAAAATAACTATTGATCAATTGGCTTCGATGCAGGCAATTGGCAGAAGAAATCTGGAGCGGAGATTTAAAAAAGCAACTTCTAATACCATTGTAGAATATATCCAAAGGGTAAAAATGGAAGCTGCTAAAATTAGTTTAGAATCTTCGCGTGAAAATATTAACGAGGTGATGTATAAAGTAGGGTATACCGACAACAAGGCTTTCCGTACAACTTTTAAAAGAATTACGGGTTTGTCGCCAATTCAGTATCGTAGTAAATACAACAGAGAAATGGCTGTGTAAACTGAAAATTAATGTTTTTACGGATATTGGCCATTTTCATTGGATTTTTTTGAGTGGATGTTTGGGAGTTTTGCCGGTGAATTCTCCCATGCGTCCTTGTAGTATAGTATATCTGTAATAGCTATATCTGATGAATTTTTGAGTTTTATAATATGGTTATTGTCTTTTGCCCGGACTACTTTTACAGATGATATTTTCGCGTCCAAAACATCATCCAGAAAAATGGCGTACCTGCTATCTCTGGTTTCGTAGTTAAAAGTACTCTTGGTTACTTCTAGACCTTTTACATGGCGAGCCCAGAGGCCATATGACGGCTGTACATTAAGGTTTGCAACATTGTATTGCCCTACGCCAAGCTCRGGTGCAAGGTTTGAGGTGTCGGATGCTAAATTACCTCCTTTAACTAATATATGAACATCATTGAATTGAATGTTGGTAATGTAGCCTGTATGCTGACCATTCGGAAGTTTAAAATTGAGCCCCCCTTTAACTGAATCTGTATCCGGAAGTTTATATCCCGCAATAATTGGAGTTGCTTTTTTTTGGGAGCCATCGTATGCTTTCCAACGGCCATTTTTTCCGCCATAAGAACTTCCACCATATACTTCTGATACGTCTATTCCATTAAGAATAATGTTCTCTACCTTTCCTATGTTTACATTTTTTACAAGTAATTCGTCGTGCTTAACACCATTTTCCGTAAATACGTATCTGCCAATTGTTGCCCCAAGAATACGTGCACGATTTGATATAGAAATAAAGAAAGGAGCCCTGGTTCTGTACATCTTTGACCTGGAATGTAGCTTGCCTGTATGCCCGCAATTTAAATGAATATCACTAATGTGCGCGCCATCATTAGTTGATATGGAAAAGCCCGCTTTGTTGGCCCCAAGAACATAAATGTTATCAACACAAATGTCTTTAATGTCATCAGCTGTTTCAGATCCTACCTGGAAAAGATTACAATTTGTGTCGCCAATGATATTACGAACTTTATAGTTTCTAGCCGGTCTGGTGAAGCCGAGTGAGCAATCTGAGCCTGGCTTTATGATGTCATCGGAACTCACTTTTGAATAGATATTGGTAGCCGTAACGTTATTGCAGCCCATAAAATCATAGATGTCTCGGGCATTAGATTGGCTGTCCTTTGCAAAATAGGTGTTATGTACATTGATATTGTCGGTGCCCGTAGCGAGTAGTACGAAATGACCGCCGCGATCAATTTTTAACATATTGTCGTGATCAAATATTTTTGATCCATTGTTTCCAATATAATATGGTTCGTCTTTCTCCGCATCATACCACAGATCTTCTTCTCGATGAATGCCTCCAATCTCAAGGTTTGTGCATAGTTTTAGGGTAAACATTTTGTCGGCTCTATTGTCTGGCGCGTTCTTCATTACGTTATCGCCATTTACAAGATGTCCATTTCCGGTAATTAAGCCATTACCAATAATTTTTACATTGTCTAGCCTTTCGCCAAAAAACATAGCATTTCTGAAATAATGATGTCCCACATCCTGTTTTGTCATGTAGTTTTCCGGATCTGCATATGGTCCAGGATCAGTAGGAGATAGGCCAGATCTATATTTTTTGTCACTAAACCAGGTAGATTCAGGAGCATCAGCTCCTTTTATGGCCTTAATGGTTGCATTTTTATCTATGTACAAATAAACGTTACTTTTTAAATGAACGGTGCGTACATTATAGGTTCCTTGAGAGAATAGAAGTGTGCCACCACCAATTTTATTTAGGTATGCTATGGCTTTATTGATCGATTCAGTGTTATCTTCTTTTCCATCAGCATTTACTCCGAAGTCTTTTATGTCCATTTTGCCCGAATAGAAGTAAGCCGAGTTGGAGGTATCTTTTTTGGCGCCTGTAGTAATTAATAATCGGAAAGTGTATAATTTATTAGGGACTAAATTTGATATCGTCGCAGTGGATTTTTTTTGATCTATACTTGCCGATGCCTTAATCCAGTTCTTTCCTTTGTCGAGGGACTGCATGACTTGAATATTCCTGGGTTTTTTATTGGATCCCCATTTAAAAGTAGCATTGGTATATGTTGAGGGTAATTCTTTATATCGAATGTCCTTTTTAAGCACTCTTTTGAAGTCAGAAATGGTTTTGGTTGCAGTTAGTATTACAATTTCGGAACCTATGCCCGGACTTTTAAGAATTTCAGGTTTAGACGTCGTATAGCTAGCTTTGAAAAGATATTTATCTGCTACAGGTAAGTTCACATTAGAAATGACAATTTTGAGGTCGGCTCCGTTTGCTGGCCTTAAATCGAGATGCTTAAAGTTAAGAATTTGTCCTTTTAGAGTTGATGTTATTGTAATGCTCCCAACCTTTGAGTAAGAGTAGTGATTGCCAGTGCGCCCTATGGACTGTTTGCTAAGGTCCTTTAATTTTACATCACCCCGCCCAATAACATTTACAGTGGTGTTTTCAAGGGTAGCATTAATGCCTTTAGGTAGGGAAATACTTACTGTAGCATCCGGACTTCTTTGCCCAGCTGTAAAATATAAAGTAAGATTTGTGCTTGTATTGGTGGTTATCTGCTGTTCATCTAGTTGCAGGTTTCCTCCAATGGCCATAGGCTGCAGTTTGATGATATACTTTTTTTCGGTTTGTTTATCACCGGACGTAACAACAAGTTTATCGCCGGTAATTAATGCTCCTTCAGTTTTTGAACTGCCATCCTTTGTCGTAATTCTATATGTTTGCAGAGATCCATCTTTAGATTTTATTTCCCGTGTCAGTTGGTTTACGGTTGTGCTGGTAGAAATTAATCCCTTATCCTCTGGTGTGTCAACTGTGAATAAATATGTGCTTCCGGTAATAACAACAACCGTATCGGCTTTAATAAGAGCTACATGAGTGGCGTCTTTAGCTATTGTAATTTCAATAGCTGTCCTTTTTAGAGCCTTTGCTTGTGAAAGTATTAATAGTAGCGGCACAAACGTGAATGCCAGTAATTTTTTCATATTTGGTTTGAATAGGAGAATTAAAATTCGATATTAATTGTTGAATTTTTTTGGCCAATTACTCAGCCAAACTGGCATGAATTATTTTGTTTTTTAGATCGGTTATATTGTCTTGGCTTAAATGGAATAATACTTGTAGTTAGTAAAATGTGAATACGAAGCGGAAATACCTACGTAGTACTGGCGTTATAATTAAAAAGTTAAGATGAATAGTTCCCCCAGAAAGAGTTTCATGAAATCGATAAAGGGTAAGGTTATAATAGCTTTACTCTTGGCGTGTTTTGCTCTTTTTATGGCGTGGGGAGTGAGTAGAGTAGCATTTAAGGAAATGCTAAATACTGTTGAGAATATCTCTGCTCCCAGTGAGCGATTAAGGATTGTGAATGTTATTTCGAGGAAGATTAGTAGTCTTGATCAATTGCAAAAGAAACAAGCCTTCAATGATCCGGGGAACTATAGAAAGCTGTTTAAAGAATCGCGACAGCTAAGATCTATTTTAGATAGTTTAGGGTTTTTATATGCTAATGATTCTATTCAATTGGATCGAATAGCTACTATAAAGAGGCTGTTGAGCGAGCGTGATAAACAGTTTATTAACTATTTAAAAGTCAGGGAGCGTTTGGTAAATAACAAGTCGTTTTCAGCGCAGGTTCAAAATATTAATGATATAGTTTCTAAAAGTGCTGAGCAGGCAGACAGTACCATTCTTGCTACTGAAGAAAAGACATCTACAACAACTATTTATCCTAATGAGGATAAGCCAAGAAGCTTTTTTGGGAAACTTTTTGGTAGAAAGAAAAGTGAGAATGATAACTCCATAAGAATTGTAAGTGAAGAAAAGGTAAAAAGAGATACGATAGCGTTATCTGCTGAAGAGAAAATGGCTAGTGATTTGAAGAAATCATTGAAGATTATTGAAGATGATCAAAAACAAAAGAATGCTAGTTTTTTAAATAGAGAAGCTGTGCTTGCCAATGCCAACAGTGTACTAATTAGTCAGATGTTAGACGTTTTAAGAAAGGTTGAAAGCGAAGTGGTAAGCCAAATAGAAGTAAACGGGATTCAAGCAAAAAAGGTTGTAAACACTGGAATCAATACAATCTCATTAATTATGCTTGTTTTTCTGGTGTTGACAGGAGTGCTGCTATATCTTATTTTAACGGATATTACCCGAAGTGGGCGATATAGGAATGAGCTTGAATTGGCAAAGGATGAAGCAGAGTATCATGGAAGGGCCAAACAACGTTTTCTTTCGAATATGAGTCATGAGATTAGAACGCCGCTTCAATCAATAATTGGTTATGCCGAGCTGATTAAGCAGCAAGAATATCCACAGTCTAAAGATATTGATGCTATTTATCACTCGTCGGAACATTTGTTGCAAATTGTTAACGAAGTGCTGGATTATAACAGAATTATATCAGGTAAGTTCACTTTCTCTAACAAAGTGTTTGACGTGGGGCAACTTTTAGCTGAAGTTATTTCTGTAATGAGACCACAGGCTGAGGCTAAGTCGTTGAAAATGGTTGCTGATTTTGATTTGAAGGGACTTAAATATATTTATGGAGATCCTTTTAGATTAAAACAAATCCTTTATAACCTATTGGGAAATGCAGTTAAATTTACTCAAACGGGAGAGATTGTGCTTTCAGCATTTTACAAAAGACAAAATGAAAATGTCCATTTTACATTCATTGTAAAAGATACGGGTATTGGACTTTCTGAAGAAGATGGCAAGGTAATTTTTAACGAATTTGAGCAGATTAACACCATTGAAAGTGAAGTGGTAAATAGTACCGGGACAGGGCTGGGATTAACGATTATAAAATCGCTTGTTGAGAATCAGGGAGGGAGAATTTATGTTAAAAGTAAGGTAAATGAAGGAAGTGCTTTTACTGTGTACCTGACTTTTACTTATGCCAATGAACCAGAGGTTGACAATACTCAGCTCTCGGTGTACGAACCATTGTCGCATCATAAAGTATGGATTGTTGACGATGATCAGTTAATCCTGGATTTATGTAAGATTATCTTTAAAAAGAATGGTATAAGTTATAGGAGTTTTAACTCTCCAACCCAGTTATTAAATGCAGAATGGGACAAGACCGTTAGTTATGTTTTAATGGATATGCGAATGCCCGAAATGGATGGTATAAAGCTGTGTAAACTTTTGAGAGAGAAGGTGGGGAATGATGTAAATATATATGCCATTACTGCTCAGGTTTTGCCTGATGAACGTGCCTTTTTATTAGAGAATGGTTTTGATGGTATTGTAATGAAGCCGTTTAGAGAGGCAGAACTTTTAGCCGCACTTCTTGAGCATCCTGGCCATATCGAGCCTTTATTGCATGAGTTAGAACTTGACTTGTCGTCATTAAAAAAAATGACTTATGGCGATACGGAGCAGTTGAATAAAATTCTTTTGAGATTTAAAGAAGATTGCCAGACTGATGGTGATGAAATTAGACTGGCAACAGCAGAAAATGATTTGGTCGTATTGCGTTTGCTGACACACAGATTGGCTGGGAGAATAGCTCAGATTGGCTCTAAGGATTTGGCAAAGGAATATAGGGAGTGCGAATTGAAATTGAATACTAGTGCACAGCTGGATGAGCCTTTAAAAGGTGAAATAATGTTATTGCTTGAAAAACTGAGTGGACTTTTAGACAAAATTGATGAAGAATTGAAAAAGCCCGATTATTCAATTTCGTAACGTTCCATTTTGCTGTACAGCGTTTTTCTATCGATATTAAGCAATTTGGCTGCCTTTGATTTATTGTACTTCACCTTTACCAGTGTTTCCATTATAAGTGCCTTTTCATTGACTTCATTAATTGCCTTAAGGTCTGACCCGCTAGGTTTAGGGGTTTGATTAATAGCAACAATCATTTCTTCCGGTAAGGAATCTACTTCGGCAGTCTCGTTTGGAGTTAACAATACCATTCGCTTAATTACGTTTTTAAGCTCTCTTAAGTTTCCCGGCCAGTCGTACTGAAGCAATAATTCCTTTGCAGGGGAAGATATATTTGAGACATTCCGCTGTAGTTCAGCATTTGATAACTTAATGAAATGATTGATAAAAAGCTCCAGGTCTTTTCCGCGATCTCTTAATGCCGGGAGATGAATTTTAAATTCATTAAGACGATGGTATAAATCTTCTCTGAATGATCCATTGCTTACACTTGCTTTCAGATCGTCGTTTGTAGCTGTAATAATGCGGACATCAACTTTGATGGTTTTAGTGCTTCCAACAGGCTGTATTGTTCTCTCCTGAAGCGCCCGGAGTAGTTTTACCTGAACCTCATAACTTAGATTTCCAACCTCATCTAGAAAGAGAGTTCCTCCACTGGCTATTTCAAATTGACCCTTTTTATCATTTAATGCTCCGGTAAATGCTCCTTTTGCATGACCAAAGAGCTCACTGGCTGCAAGATCTTTGGAAAGCGCGCCACAATCTATTGCTATGAAAGGCTTGTTTTTGCGCTTGCTTTGCATGTGCAAGGCCCTTGCAGCATATTCTTTACCGGTTCCACTTTCTCCTTGAATAATGACAGACATATCTGTGGGTGCAACCAGGTTTATATGTTCATATAACTTGTCAGCAATCGCACTTTTACCTTTTATTGCATCTGTGTGCTCTACCGAATCGGTTGTGCTTTCTGACTCTTTTTTACCCAAAGCATTATTGATAATCATTAACAATTCCTCTGGATTGACTGGTTTAGTAATGTAATCGAAGGCGCTAAGCTGAATAGATTTCACAGCAGTTCTTACATCATTAAAACTCGTCATGATGATAATTGGCTGTAGCGAACCCTTTTCCCGAAGATGGGCCAATACATCCAGACCTGTTCCATCAGGTAAACGATAGTCGACTAAAAGTAAATCGAAGGTTTGTTTTTCCAGTATTTGGAAGCTTTTTTTTACTTCGTTTATAGCTAATGGCTCGTGCCCATGCTTTGTTAAAAAGCCCTCTAGTATCTGAGAGAAAGTTAAATCGTCTTCAATAATGAGTATTTTCGCCATAGGGATTAAGCAGGTAAATATTAGCAAAAATACAAAAGCCAGACGAAATTTGGCTTTTATTCGACACAAATTGCTAACAGTTGACTTTTTGCGACCTAACTCTCGTTTTAATCTATAAGTTGATATTTTAAGAAGAAAGGTGGTTTGTTTTTGTGGTTATTTAAACTTTCAGTAATTTTTGAACTTTTGATATTTAAATCTATTTTTGAGTATGGAATTATCAGAAGGAAGATTGAAATTTATTGAAGCCTGGGGTAAATTGGGCTCTGAATGGGGGATTAATAGGACTATGGCTCAGATTCATGCTTTACTTCTTATTTCACCTGAAGCATTAACCACTGAAGAGATTATGGAAGAACTTACTATCTCCAGAGGAAATACCAATATGAATTTAAGAGATTTAATTGGATGGGGGCTTGTAGAGAAACAGCATAAATCTGGTGAACGTAAAGAATATTTTTATGCAGACAAGGATACATGGAACATTGCCCGGCAAGTGGCTAAAGAAAGAAAAAAGCGTGAGTTGGATCCTATAATTAAACTTTTAAACGAGTTATCTGAAGTGAAGGGCGATGATAAGGATCGAAATTATAAGACATTTAGAAGTTCAGTAAAGGATATAAATAAACTCGCAAAAAATGTAAATAAGACTCTGGAAACAATGTTAAAGGCGGAGGAGAGTTGGTTCTGGGGGTCTATTTTTAAAATATTCAAATAGATTTTCTAAATTTTCAATATAGATTGAAAATTTAGAAATGTGTTTTGTTTTAATAGGCGTCATTAAAACAGCGTGCAGATTTTAGATTTAATGAATTTATTGCTTTCCATAGACCTTTGTTGGCTTTGCCGTTAGTTTACCTGAATGACAAATGATTATTCCTTAGGGAATCAGCAGGCAGGACTTAAAATAATGTTCGGCAAAAACCATAGATTATACTATAAAAACACAATTTGTTAACTATTTAGTTAAATTATCTTTGATGAAGCTTTACTATACTTATATCTTTTCTTAGCTTTGTTATATGCTGTCTAAGAAAACGAAATATGCGATAAAAGCACTGGTTGCTCTTGGTAAGAACACCGGTAACCCTCCAATGCAAATAGTCAGATTAGCTGAACAGGAAATGATTCCGAGAAAATTTTTGGAACAGATCCTGTTAGATATGCGTAATGCAGGATACCTTTATAGTAAAAAAGGTGCCGGAGGTGGCTACAGTTTAAATAAAGACCCCCAAGATATATTTCTTGCTGATATCCTGCGCATTACTGATGGACCAATAGCAATGGTGCCATGTGCAAGTTTGAAGTTTTATCGCAAATGTGATGAGTGCCATGATGAAGTAACTTGTGGTATTAGAAAAACATTTATAGATGTAAGAAATGCCACATTGAACGTATTGGCACAGACTTCCATAGCTGATGTGATCGCTCGAGAGACTGACGAAAACATTGTTTCTTAAATCATGTCGATTAAGTAATTTTATGAAATGACGATTCAATTATAGTATTCTCTTAAGATTGGAATACATTTTGCTTTTGTTATTTTAGAAAACCAGATATGAAATATCTGGTTTTCTCGTTATATCGGGTGATAATCACACATTTGTTATTAATACCCTGAACTTTTATTTAATTAACTTTGTTTTAAAACTTATATATATGATTAAAAAGAACATGAGTAATTTTTCTAGTCGGATGCTTGGAATGTCTTTATTGATGATTATTCCTTTTATGTCGTTCGCTCAAAAGCCTAATTGGCAAAACCTGGATCTTAAAGCAGATTCTACATTTGGAATTAGTACGCAAAGGGCATATACTGAATTATTGAAAGGTAAGAAATCTACAAAAGTAATTGTTGCTGTTTTAGATGGTGGGGTTGATATTAATCACGAGGATCTGAAATCAGTAATCTGGATAAATAAAAAGGAAAAGGCCGGTAATGGCAAGGATGACGATAAGAACGGTTACGTTGATGATATAAATGGCTGGAACTTTTTAGGCTCTAACAAGGGATCAATCAACTATGAAACATTAGAGTTGACCAGATTGGTGCGAAGAGATAGTGCTAAATTTGGTAAAGCAGATGCAACTTCAGTTCCCGCAAGTGATCTAACTGCTTTTGAGGCATATCAGAAGAACAAAGCAGAACTTGACAAAGAGTTAGCTGAAGCAAAGGAAGGATTAGAGAATTATTCGGCTATTAAATCTGCTATTGATGATTTAGTAAAGAAGTTAGGGAAAGATAAGCCTACTGTTGAAGATATTCAAGCCTTTAAACCCTCTTCTGATATCGAAACAAACATTCAGAGAATATTATTGCAACAACTAAAAAATACGACCTTCGATGAGTTTTATAATGCTCAGATATTGGCAGGTTATGAACATTTTAAATCGCAGGTTGATTATAATTTAAATCTTGATTATGATCCAAGATCCATAGTTGGTGATGATCCTAATAATAGCAAGGAGAAGTTCTATGGGAATAATGACGTAGCTGGACCAGACGCCAGACATGGATCTCACGTTGCGGGTATTATTGGTGCGGTTAGAAATAATGATTTAGGTATTGACGGTATAGCTGATAATGTAGCAATTATGGCTGTTCGTAGTACCCCAAATGGAGACGAACGCGATAAAGATGTTGCAAATTCAATCCGTTATGCGGCGGACAATGGAGCGAAAGTTATAAATATGAGCTTTGGTAAATCTTATTCGTGGGATAAGGCAATTGTTGATGAAGCCGTTAAGTATGCCGTTTCTAAGGACGTTCTAATTGTACATGCAGCAGGGAATGATAATGAAAATCTGGAAGTAGCTAAAAATTATCCAAATCCAAATTACGAAAATGGAGGAACAGCCACCTCATGGATTACAGTAGGAGCATCTGGACCAGCAAATGATGAAACCATAAAAGCTAGTTTTTCGAATTACGGAAAAAATACGGTTGATGTTTTTGCTCCAGGAGTAAATATAAACTCTACTGTACCTGGTTCTAAATATGAAAAACTAAATGGAACAAGTATGGCTTCTCCAGTAGTGGCTGGTTTAGCTGGGTTAATTCGTTCGTACTATCCTAAATTAACCGCAATTGAGGTCAAAGATATCATCATGAAATCAGTTGTTAAGGTAGAACAAAACGTTACGATTAAGGATAATGATGATACGACCAAAACCGTACCGTTCTCAGACCTTTGTGTTACAGGGGGGATAGTGAATGCATATAATGCATTAAAACTTGCCTCTGAATATAAAAAATAATATAAGAAGATGCTACCAGTCTTTAATTACTGATTGGTAGCATTTCTAAAATCTTTTTGTTTCATTTGGCAAAACGAATAAATGGTGAGATATACTATTATCTTCCATAAAGCAGAGACGTTCGTATTTATATTCGTTAACTTTTACAGGATCTTTAAGCGCAGTAAAAATCTCAATAATAAGATTGTATACACTTAAGGAATTCATGTTCAGCTGATTTCTCTTAAATAGCTCCAAACATTCATTACAGTAATTGAAAGCCATTGTGTACTCTCTTCTGTTTTTAGCTTGATAAGCTTGCGTTAATTTGATGATTGATTCAGTATATTTTGTGATCCTAAATCTGGATTTATTATCTGCTAATGAAACTAGAATCGATTCTAATCTATCCGTATTTTTATCAGAATTTATTCTTGAGCTCACAAGGGCAAAAATTGCCATTAAAAAAATTGCCATAGGTGCTCTTTTCGAAAGGGCTTTAGCATGCTGAGTGGAAATTGCATTAATAAGGTGCTGTGTGCTCGCGTTTTCTTCAAAAAGCTGATCTAAAATAATAATGAGTAAATAAGAAATGGCTTGTTGAGGACTTACATCATTAGGGTCTTGCATTAAAATCAGTGCTTCAATATCATTGAAAGTAAGTTCCTCCTGAGAAGAAGATACACCCATGATTTTTGCATGAATCATAGAAATAATATTATGAGGAGCTATTAGCCATTTGGCACTCTTAAATTGAGCTAATATTTCGATTCTTTCCTTAATAAGTTTCGTATCTAAGCTTAAAATATCGAAGAAGGCCAATAAAGAATGATATACTAATAGATTTTCATTTGTATCAACTACTTTGATAAGGACTGTTATTGCTTCTTTATAGCAAGAGTCTATAAAATCAAAGTTGATGAGCTCTTTGATTATGATATCATGAAGCTGATGCTCTCTTAATAATTTGATAGTTTCAGGACTGTATTTATTCCGGTATTCTAAATTCTCGGCAATAAAAAAGATTAGATAATTCTTTTCGTAGTTATTGAGCTCAAGATTAAAAATGTTAGTTAAAGACTTAAAATCGCCAATTCTTATAATAAATCTGATCGTCCACTGCAGGAGCTGGAACCTGGCATTGGTATGCTTATATTCCTCTTTAATGTAATCAAAGAAAGAACTGTCTACCTTTAGATGAAATTTTTCTAAAAGTTCAATGAATAGAAAATACTCAAAAATATGAGGATGAATAAAACGAACGTATTCCCGTGGGTGGAATTCTTGCTGGCTTTTTTCTTCCATGAGTATTCCCTCCGATAAGAGTTCCATGTATGCATTTTTGAATGCCGACAATTCACTTATAAGGTCATCTTTTGGTACAGAATTGCCTTTTTTTCCATAATCTGTTAACTGAATTATTTTCTTTAGGAAAAGGATTTTTTCAGTATAATAATTCGATCTGTATATCTTGTCTTGAATAAAACGAGATATTAACTCATAGAAAGTGATATTTGTAGAATAGTTAAAGTAAGGATCTTCCTCTTTTAACTGGTAATAGAGCTGAATATGAAATGGAAATTTTAATTGAGCCTTAAGTTTTGAATTGATTCCTTTCGGATCGATTTTGTTAATTTTTGTTAGAATTGAATCAACTTCTTTTTCTGTAAGCGGAGGTACATTTGAAACGTCGTTAACATTAAAGTAATTTCCAGGAAACCACTTCGTTTTTAAGTATGCGGAATGCCTTATGCGATCATAAAATTTGATCCAAGTGGTGGATCTCATACTCATCACCAATTTAATACATTCATTATCTTCAATATTGCATATAAAATTAATGATGCTTTCGAACAGCTGTTTTTTAAGATCGGCCTTGACCACTAATTCCGAAAAGCCATCAAGAAAGATTACGAATTTCCCCCCTGAGGCATTATAATTTTGCTTAATGTAGCTAACTAGACTGTCCTTAGGATGAATTCCCAATTGCAACTTTAATTGATCTTCAAAATTTGGAGATATATGGTCTTTGTTAAAAAAACTATAGGCTGTAATGAAAAGCAGGGTAGAGTCTTTGTACTCCGGAAGATCACTGGTAAGAAATTTTTCGGCCAGGTGGCTGAGTAAAATAGTTCTGCCATAGCCAGGTTGGGAAATAAAACAAGTGAAGCTGTAGTTATTCTTAAAGAAATCTTCAAAATCGTGTTCGGCAAATTTTCTTCCTATTGTCAATTCATATGGCATTCCAGAACGATTCCTTACACTTTTGAGTGTGAAGTCGGTTACTTTGGTCGCCTTATCGTGAATTTCTTTCCATGTACGAAGGGAAGTTTGCTTGCTGAGGTTTAATGAGCTATTTCCGATTTCAGCATATTCTTCATTAACATACTCTGATAGTGTAGTTAAGGTAAATTTGGAGAAGTTGTGTTTAACCATAGCAAAGCCGAACAGCCTCTTAATGGTTGTTTCACTAACATTCTTGTTCAATGTCTTGCTGATCTCAATTGAAATTCTTTTACAATCTGCAGGTGTGATGGTTCGAATTCCTGTTTTGGATAGAATTAAGCTTTTGAGTTCGTTTAAGATAAATGTTTCATCCATACATTATAATTGAGCGTCAAATTCTTGAACGAAACGAATATAATGGTTTATGTAGGAACAATGAATATTTCTTCCGTGGATAAAAAATGAACGTCAATGAATTTATTTTGTAATCATCTGTTTTACAGAGCGTTAATTGTTTGACCTTGGGTTTGCTTGTTTTTTTTATTCAAAAATGAACAAAATGAATGACAAATAAGGGTTTTGGGGCCTTAAATGAACAATTCGAACGTGGTTTACGATCTAATCTATGAGTAAAATTGTACCAAGTAAATTAGATAATCTCAATCCCTCTCCTATGAAATGGACATCTACCCTACCAGGAAATCTTAAAAAGTCTATTCTTGTTCTTATAAGTATTATAGCAATAACGTTATTAAATACAAAATCGTATGCGCAAGCAAAACAACGTGTATATGCTAGTGCCGACAGAACAGGTACTCTCGGCCTTTGCCTCATCTGTGGTGTTGACAATAGAGGAAATGCAATAGATGCAACTGGTGACTTTTTAAATACTGCATCAACTATTTCAGTTGGTGTTGGTGTCGCAGGACAGCAGTATCAGGAACTTATTTTCCCTAACGGTAACTTACCTACCGCAACCACCGGTTCTGTAGTTAAAGTTTCAACTGGAGGTCTATTAAGTGTAAGTGCATTAGGGGCGATAACAGTTCAGGCTTTTGATGGCACTACTGCGGTTGGAAATCCGGTAGATGCGGGATCGTCATTATTGAACCTTCTTGCAAGCGGTAATCAGGCAGAGATTTTTGTCCCTGCCCCAGGTGTGGCTTATGATAGAGTTCGTGTTAAGGTAAATGGTGGATTGCTTGCAGTTGCTGCTAATATTAATGTATACCATGCATACTTTTTAAAGGATGCGATAAACGGAGCATGTGATGCTCCAGTTGAAGAACTTCATGGCATCGTTGGAAATATTGCTGCGCTTGGAGCAGTAGTGGATCCTAAAAATGCAATAGATGGAAGTGAAGCAACAAAGTCTGTTTTAAATGCATCAGTAGGGGTTGCGGGTTATGCTCAGCAAACCATTGTGTTTTTAGGAAATTCCGTAATCGGAGATTCTGTTCGCATGGTAGTATCGACACCTGCTGCATTAATTGAAGCACAGCTTTTAAATTCTATTTCAATTCAAACATTTAACGGAAATGTTCCAGGTGCGGTAGTCGCGGGATCCGGTGGGCTCTTGAATTTGAGATTACTTAGCGGTGGAGGGAATACCGCAGTGATTACATTCGCACCTACAACACAATTTGACAGAGTACAATTAAGGTTAGGAGGAGTGTTAAGTGTTTTAGCTTCTATAAATCTACATGAGGTTAGCAGAGTAATGCCTACAACTACGGAAATAAATGGAGTTGTTAGTAAATCTGCAGTTGTCTGTATTAATGATCCTGTCGTTTTAAAAATAAATGGCCCACAGGCGGGCGCAACTTATACATGGTATACCCAAGCTTCCGGGGGTACTGGTACTGCTGGGACAACTTTTACACCGACAAATCTAAATACGGGTATAAATAAATTCTATGTAGAGGCTAAGCGAACCGATTGTACGAATACATCACCTCGCACTGAAGTAAGCATAACTGTTAATGATCCGATTCCGCCGGTTGTAACAGCGCCATTGCCTATATGTAATGGTAGTACGGTTACCCTGCAGGTGGATTCGCCTGTCCCCGGACAGACATACAAATGGTATGATGTTTCTACAGGGGGCACAGCTCTGGCCACTAGTACAACTTTTAACTCACCAGCATTAACTGCTAATAAAATATATTATGTTGAATCGGTAATTGGAGCTTGTGTAAGTCCAAGGGTTGCTGTAAATGTATCGGTAAGTCCTGTTGTTGCGCTTGCCGTAATAACGACTAATAATGAAGTTATCAGTGCAGGGCAAACAGCCACACTTCAAGCAACGGCCGACCCGGGCAATACCATTAAATGGTATGCAGCAGCAAGTGGCGGAGCATCATTAGCTACCGGACCAAGCTTTACCACTCCGGCTTTAGCAGCAACTACTACTTATTATGTAGAGACTGAAAGTGCATCAGGTTGTGTGAGTTCTTCAAGAGTAGCGGTGAAAGTAACCGTGACGCCGATATCAACAGGTTTACCTTGTAATGCAGCAACAGCACAGCAAAGTGGTATAGATGGTATCTGTTTATTATGCGGAGTTGACAATCCTGAAGCATCTACTGACGCGAATACTACCAATTTCACCAGCCTCCATTTGGCGGTAGGTGTAGGGGCAACCGGTTATCAGCGTCTGATTTTTGCAAATCCTGGTATTGCAACTGATAGTATCCGTATAGATATAGAAAATCCAAATGGCTTATTAGATTTATCTCTGCTTGGTGGAATAACCGCAAAGGTTATGAATGGAACTACAGATGTAATTTCATATCCACTAAATTCGTCATTATTAACCCTTCGATTGCTAAGTGGAAATAGAGCAAAAGTTACTATTCCTGCAAGTGCTGTTTATGACAGAGTAGAAATTCGTTTCGGTGCATTGGTTTCTGCTTTAAGCAGTTTAAATATATACGGTGCGGAAGTTATTTATCCTAATCCGACAGTCACCTCAGGTGATCAGTCGATCTGTTCGGGCAGCACTGCTGTACTGAAAGCCACTGCCAACGGAGGTACTACTTTAAGATGGTTTGCTACGGCCAGCAGTACAACAGTACTTGCCACCGGAGAGACCTTTACTACCCCTGCACTGACTGCTACTACTACCTATTATATAGAAGTAAGCAAAGCTGGTTGTGCAAATGTAGAGCGTGTACCTGTTAAGGTAACGGTAACTTCAACACCAACTGCTCCTACGGTAGCAGCTGCAGGTCCTGTTTGTTCTGGATCTTCGGCAACACTATCAGTGAGCAGCCCAGTAGTTGGAATAACGTATACCTGGTATTCTGTTGCTACCGGCGGAACGGTACTGTTTACAGGAAATAGTTTCACTACTCCTGTATTATCTGCAAATACAACCTATTATGTACAAGCTTCAGCAGGCACCTGCACAAGTGCAACGCGTACAGCTGTAGCAGTTACGGTTAATCCGTTGCCAGCTCAAGCAACTGTTAGTACAAACAATGTTTCAATAAGCTCTGGGCAGACAGCAACTTTACTGGCAACTGCAAGTGCAGGAGCAACTATCAATTGGTATGCTGCACCAACCGGAGGAGCTACACTCGCAACAGGTGGCAGCTTTACAACCCCAGCATTAACAGCTACCACTACCTATTATGTAGAAACAGTTAATGCTAGTGGATGTGTTAGTTCCGCAAGAGTTCCTGTTACTGTTACTGTAGTCGGCGGGCCAGTTAATCCAAACTGTAATGCGGCTAATAGCCAGCAAAGTGGCATCGAAGGTATATGTCTGTTATGTGCTATAGTTGATCCAGGTAATTCTGTTGATAATAACTTCACAAATTATACTTCAATAGCGCTTCCAGTAGGTGTTGCTGGTTCAGGGTATCAAAGATTGCTGTTCCCAAGCTCGGGTGCTGCAACCGACAGTATCCGTCTGGATCTTGAAACTCCGACCGGCTTAGCAGATGTAACGGTGTTAGGTGGTATTCAGGTAAGAATAATGAATGGCACATCCGTTGTTAAAACCTATGATCTTAACGCTTCGTTGCTATATCTGAAACTATTAAGCGGTAATAGATTTTCAGCGACATTACCGGCAACGGGCATCTACGATAGAGTAGAAGTTAGGGCTGGTGGACTTGTGTCAGCCTTGGTAAATCTACGTATTTATGGAGCTGAAGTGATTTATCCAAATCCAACTGTTTCTGCAACTGGCCAAACAATCTGTTCAGGATCGGCAACAGTTCTTTCTGCAGCTGCAAACGGTGGAACAACTTTAAGATGGTACACAGATGCCACAGGTGGAACTTTGGTTCATACCGGAGAAAACTTTACAACCCCTGTATTGACTGTAAACACAACTTATTATATAGAAGTTAGCAAAGGAAGTTGTGCGAATAAAACACGTATTCCTGTTACAGTTACTGTAACTACTGCTCCGGCTAAACCTGTAGTAGCTGCAGTCGCCCCTGTTTGTTCAGGGTCTTCAGCTGTAATTCCAGTTACAAGCCCGGTAACAGGCACAACTTATAAATGGTATACTGTCGCAACAGGTGGAACAGCAATTTTCACTGGTGCAGTATTTACAACACCAGCGTTAACTGTAAATACAACTTATTATGTTGAAGCAGCGAACGGTACCTGCGTAAGCGCTACACGTACGGCGGTTGCTGTAAGTGTAAACCCACTTCCGGTGCTACCACAGATTCAAGCATCTGCTACAACAATTAACCCAGGTCAAACGGCTATATTGACAGCAACGTCTGCAGATGCAAACGTTATATTCAAATGGTATACGTCTGCAACTTCAACAACAGYCATTGCAACGGGACCAACTTACGTAACTCCACCACTTACTGCAACAACTACGTATTACCTGGAGGCAACTTCTAGTACTACGGGTTGTTCAGCACCAAGTCGTGTTCAGGTAACAATTAATGTAAATGGTGGCGGTAGCCCGAACCCGGTTCCTTGTGAAGCTCCAACTTTAGAAGAGCATGGAGTGAGGGGTGTTGCACTTCTTTCGGGGGTGTTTAATCCTGAATTAGCTATAGACAACAATACCAAAACCGGATCTTCTTTAGTCCTTGCAATAGGTGCATTAAATGCATCAGTTTATCAACGTTTGGGCTATTCGAGTTTGTCAAATATTGGTGATACTGTGCGCGTATTGTTAAGTGGAAACACTGAAGCGCTAGTTTCATTTGTACCAACAAAAAGATTTAATAAAATTGAGGTTAGCGTAAATTCAGGACTTGCAGGAGTACTGACTACTGTTGATGTAAACTATGCACAACGCGTTCCAGTGGCTCCTGAAGTAACTGTGCCGAATGTTACAGCTTGTGCTTCTCAAACAGCTACACTCACTGTACTAAATCCTAAGGCAGGTATCACATATAAATGGTACAATGCAGCGGGAGTATTCCAGGCAAATGGAACTAGTTTCACAACACCTGCTTTAACTGCTAATACAAGATATTTTGTAGAAGCAAATACTGCCTCTGGTTGTACAAGCTATAGAACTGCAGTCAATATTACAGTTACACCTACACCTCAAACGCCTGTTTTGGTATCAAACGATATTAATACCTGTTTGGGTAACGATGTTACTTTAGCTGTAAGCAATCCGCTTACCGGAATTACTTATAAATGGTATAATAGTACAGGTGTATACCAGGCAGGTAAAGATGGAGTAACCTTTACAGTAACAGGTGTTAATGCAGCTACCAGCTATTCCGTGTCTGCGGTTAATAGTTGTTTAGTTGAGTCTGCAAAAGCAACGGCTAATATTAAAGTAGGTACACTGGATAAACCGGTAATCACACCGGCATCTGTTACTGTTAGATCAGGCGCTCGTGCAATTCTTACTGCTACCTCAAGTACAGCAGGTGCATTGTTTAAATGGTATGATTCTCCAACTTCAACAACAGTTCTTGCCACTACAGCTGAGTACACCACAGACCCATTAATAAATACAGGAACTGTTGATATCACAAGAACTTTCTATGTAACTGCAGAGTTAGCTTCAGGATGTCCGGCTTCAG
>NZ_JBFTIZ010000010.1:0-2588 GCF_056395165.1 Pedobacter sp. 10L46_2 | reverse complement strand
GACATTCCTTGTGAAGCTGCGACCGTGGATCTTGGATATGGGGTTGATGGTTTGGGCATACTAACAGGGGTATTTAACCCAGAAAAAGCAATCGATGATGATGCAGAAAGTGCCTCTTCATTTGTTATGCCAGTTGGTGCATTGGGCGCCTCAGTTTATCAAAAAGTTGGATTTACAAGCCTATCTAATGTTGGTGATACACTTCGCGTTCGCGTAAGTTCTCCTGGTAAATTATTGTCGCTATCAATTTTATCTTCTGTAGAATTAACAACACTGAAAGCAGGCGTTAGCAATAACGATATGATTGTTGTTAGCAATCCGATTGTTCACCTTGAACTGCTTAGCGGAGACAGAGGCGCAATACTTTCTTTCGTTCCTCAGAAACAATTTGACGGAGTAGAGTTAAGAATAAGATCGGGTGTTGCCTCGGTTCTGAATACACTTGATTTTAACTACGCTCAACGTGCTATTGTTGCTCCAACTGTTCAAAGCGCCACAGTTAGTGCATGCGCCGGTACTTCAGCTACCTTATCTGTACAAAACCCAATTGCGGGTATTGTGTATAGATGGTATAAAGGAACTGAGTATTTAACCGGCAAAGACGGTGCAAGTTTAACCACTGATCCAACACTTGCAGCAGGTACCTATGATTATTTCGTACTTGCATTACGTAATGGCTGTCAAAGTGCTAAAACGAAGGTAACAGTTACCATCCTTGCATCACCAAATGCACCAGTGGCTGCAACAGGAAACCCTGCAACTACTTGTCCTAATACTCCGGTAGCGTTAAAAGTGAATCCTGTAACAGGTGTTACCTTCAACTGGTACGACGCGTTAACAGGCGGTAACCTTTTAGCTTCAAATACCGACACTTATACTACTCCTGCAGGATTATCTGTAGGCAAACATGACTTCTATGTAGAGGCGGTAAATGGTAACTCATGTGTAAATACAACGCCACGTACTAAAATTACATTAGAAGTAAATCCAACAGCACTTCCAACTGACATAACTGTTGCCGGAGCCAATGTACCTTTCTGTGCAGGAACAGAAGCAACACTAACGGCTACAAGTACCACCGTAACGTCACCTATATTTACATGGTATAAAGATGCAGCGTTAACTGATGTGGCCTTTACAGGTGCAACATTTAAAACTCCTGTACTTACTGTAACCACAACTTATTATGTAACGGTAAGAGGTGCAAATAAATGTGAGAATACTGCTGCTGCCGCTAAAACAGTGACCTTAACAGTTAACCCACCTGCAACAGCAGCTGATCTTGCGGTAAGTGGAGCTGACGCACCATTCTGTGCAGGTACGATAGCTACATTAACAGCAACTACAACTACTGTTACCAATCCGGTATTTACATGGTACAGCGATGCTGCGTTAACTAATCAGCTTTTTGAAGGACCTGTTTATAAAACACCGGCTCTGACCGCATCAACAACGCTTTATGTAACAGTAAAAGGTTCTAATAAATGCGAAAACTTAAGTTCAGGTGCAGAAATTGTGACCATAACAGTGAACCCTCCTGCAACTGCGGCAGACATTGCCGTTAGCGGAGCAGGAACACCTTTCTGTGCTGGTGCAATAGCAAATCTTGTCGCCAGCAGTACAACAGTAACAAATCCTGTGTTTACCTGGTACAAAGATGCGGCCTTAACTGATGTTGCATTTACGGGAGCAACATTTAAAACACCAGCCCTTACTGCAACTACTACTTATTATGTTACCGTTAAAGGAGGCAACAAATGCGAAAATGCCGCAGCAACAGCTAAGGCAGTTACTTTAACTGTTAACCCGCCTGCACTTGCTGCTGATATAAGTGTAGCTGGGGCTGATGCGCCATTCTGTGCGGGCAATACCGCTAAATTAACGGCAAGCAGTACAACGGTTGCCAACCCAGTGTTCACCTGGTACAGTGATGCTGCGTTAACAAATGCGGTGTTTACCGGAGCAATTTTTAACACTCCGGCACTTACCGCAACCAAAACCTACTACGTTACAGTTAAAGGATCTAACAAATGTGAAAACACTGCAGCAACGGCTAAAGCAATCACATTAACAGTTAATCCTCCAGCTTTGGCAACAGATATTAATGTAAGTGGAGCCGATAAACCATTCTGTGCAGGTACAACTGCTAGGCTAACTGCAAGCAGTACAACAGTAACCAACCCAGTATTTACCTGGTATAGTGATGCCGCATTAACTGATGTGGTATTCACCGGAGCAATATTCAATACACCAGCGCTTACAGCTACTAAAACTTATTATGTAACTGTAAGAGGTTCTAATAAGTGTGAAAACGCAGCAGCTAATGCTAAAGTTGTAACCTTAACTGTTAACCCACCTGCAATAGCATCTGATATTACAGTGGCGGGTGCAGGGGCGCCGATTTGTTTCGGAACAACTGCTAAATTAACAGCAAGCAGTACAACAGTAACTGATCCGGTATTTACCTGGTATACTGATGCTGCGTTAACCAATGCAGTATTTACCGGAGCAGAATTTACTACTCCAGTGTTAACCGCAACAACAACTTATTATGTAACTGTAAGGGGATCTAACAAATGTGAAAACAC
>NZ_JBFTIZ010000009.1:0-28480 GCF_056395165.1 Pedobacter sp. 10L46_2 | reverse complement strand
AAGATTAAGTTTGTTTGGTTTGGTATTCTAAATACTATTCGGAGCGCGGCTAAGATCCTGTTATAATGTTAACAGTAGGTTAGAACTAAATTAATAAATTAATTGAACATACATTCAATCTATAAAAATAAATTTGCGAAATAAGATTACTTTTGAGTAGTTTGGATGAATAAATTTTATCATGGGTAGAAAGAGCCTTAAAGAGGCAAGACAATTAGAAATTGTTAAGATATTTTATAAGGTTGCTAAAACGGAAGGCTACGAAAATACTTCAATAGCCAAGATTGCGAAAGTGATGGATATCAATCCAAGCCTTATTATTCACTACTTCGAAACAAAAGAAGATCTGACCTATGCCCTTATTGATTATATACTTGAAAGGTATCTGTTAATCTATACAATTAAAAATAAGGATGGAGTTACACTTGCTGATCTAAGAAAAACTATTGAAATGCTTTTCTCAAAAAAATGGAATCTGCTTTTTGATGATGGGTTGTTCTATACCTTTTATGCTCTGGCATTCAGAGAAAAAAAGATTAAAGCAAAGTATAAGACCATACTTGACTCACTTCGATTTGCTCTTGCTTCAATGATAGCGCGGTGCAATGAAAAAAACTTGATTAAAATAGAGGATTCTAAAGCCGCTGCAGACTTAATTTTTGTGCTGGTTGATGGGGCTTATTTTTATCTTTCTTTAGAAAACGATAAAAAGGCCTATGCAGAAAGGCTGGATTATTATAAAAGTAAAGCTTATCAGATTTTGGGAATGGAGGCGTTAATCTTTTCTGACAGTACTCTGAGTCCTTAACTGGCGTCCTAAAGCATATACTCCAATGAACATCCAGAGTACATTAGCAACAGCGTTTGGCATATCATTGCTGTCCACCGCTGTTGCCACTAAGCATAGTCCGCCAATTATATTCAGCAACTGAAAGGTAAGCGATTCAGCAGTTATCAGTTTTATGCTTAATAATAAATAGCCTACAGTACATAAGACCACACCCAGCCAGCCAATGCTCGTTAATATAATTTGCTGCATACTTGAAACTTGTTTAAAGAGTTAAAAGTAAAATTGCAATTTTAATATGATACAGAGGAAATTTTATCGAATAATAGTTATACTGCCTTTTAATAAACCACATGCTCGTTTTAAATCAATTATGTAATAGTAAGTACCTACTGGCAAATCTTTTCCATTTTGTCGGCCATCAAACGGTTGCTTATATCCTGTCGATGCAAATACCTTCTGTCCGTAACGATTAAAGATCAGCACAGTCCCTTCAGGATAATTTATCATATCTGGTATTTGCCAAAAGTCGTTAAGCCCATCGTTATTAGGAGAAATAGCATTTGATAATTTAGACAAGCCTTCATTTTCTATAGTAACTCTTATTTTTGCAGCCGGACTCTCACATAATCCTACAATTTGTTTAACAAGATAGTTTTGGCTATTTATAATATTAACCTTAAAAGTCCCAGAGGCACTTTGATCTAAACGGATTCCATTTTCATTATATAAGACATAAGTGCCGATTCCGGGTTGCATTACCTGAATAAAAGCATCACCAGGGGCACAAATCTTTAAATCATTTAATATTGGAGGAGATAAGATTTTATCTTCATTTAAAACAGTATACAGAATGGTTTGTCTCGAACAAGTAAGTGCATCACCAATCATAAGCGAATAATTACCTGCGGAAATATTTTCAAGCACCGGGCCAGAACCGATTGACTGACCATTACTGTCCGACCAATAATAATAATATGGAGCCATTCCGGAAATACCAGGAGCTTTAATACTTCCTTTGCCTAGATTGCATTGATCGTTTGTGACTTTTTCTTCGCCACGATTTATCACAGCTTCATCAACGTTTAATATTGAAAATTCTCTGTAGAAGGATTCGCAGTTATTATTATCAGTAAGATATAATTTATATTTTCCGTCAGTAGCAGTTAAAATCGACGAGTTTCCAACTGTTACTCCTGACGAGTTAACCCATTTAAATTTTAGAGGCTGAATACCTTTAACCTCGACAATAATTGATCCATTCGGTTCATGACAATAAGAACTGCTTCCGCCAATAGCATATACATCAAACGGTGTAGTAGCTAATTCCTTTATCTCATACATCTTACTTTGCTTGGTGCATCCACTATTATTACTTGCTAACAAACGATATTTTCCAATACCAACTCCCGTAAGATCCAGAGAATGCCCTACCTCATGATTGCCTTCATCCACCCATTTGTAAGTAATTGCCCCGCTAACTAATATACCCCTTACTCCACCCGTTGATGCACTACACGCAATAGGCACAACTACAGCCTTGGCTTCATCAATAATAATTCCATTTATCTCTTTGACCTGAACGGGAGCAGATCCTAAAACAGGGCATGCCGTTCCGTCTTTCACTTCGAGAGCATACCAGCCTGATTGAACATTTATTAGGTCTCTTGTATTACCTACAGTTACTCCTGCAGCATTTTTCCATGTGTAAGTAATATTTCCAGTTCCTGTTACTTTAACGTTGGTTATAGAACCATTAGAGCCATCGCAGGTTGCATTTTTAAAAATGGCGCTGGATAGGTCAATGGAGGGGCCGCTTTGATTAGTTAAAATAACAGGGCCGTAAGTTTTAGTGCAATTCTCTTTGTCCTTAGCAATAAGTCTATACTCCCCAGGCCCGAGATCTGAAATAGTGCTTTCCGTCCCTACCTCAATATTATTTTTATCGAACCACCTTAACTCTAACTCTTTTCCGTCAGTAGATCCCGCTATTAGTCCTTCAATTGAGCCATTTTTAATTCCACAACCAGGATTTGTGATTTGTAAATTTTGGTCATCAAAAAATGGTTCCGAATTGATTAGCGAAATATTATCATAATTGACAAAGCACTTTCCATTAGATAATTTTGCACGGTATTTACCAGGGCCTAATTCTTTAATTTCCGCTCCCTCACCTATCTTTAGATTTTTATCATCAAACCACTCAATTTTCAGCACATGTTTTATACTCAACAATTTTATTGAGCCATTTTTCAATCCACAGGTTGGGTTAATGATGGAATTAGGATATTCAGAACTATTAGGTAAAATTGCTGGCTGGGTGTACTCCGAAGATGATTTAATTAATGTGCTATTTGCAACAAATCGATTTCTGCTAAAATCTCCGATAATTTTCCAATTGCCCATTGCATCTGCTCTTATCTTTTTATAAAATTCTACAGGATTGCAGATTTCACAGTTCGTATTGTCATTATAAATATAAATATCAGCGTTGGGGTTAGTTTTTCCAGAATATTCTGCATCATTATTAACAAGCACCTCAATTTCGGGCATTTCGTCATGAACAGCGGCATAAGCGCCTTTAGTGCATATAATGCTATTTTTTCTAATTTCTATATTTTTTCCACCAAAAGAACTTATCGCTGTTAACGAGAGTCGAAAAATATTTTTGTCAGCATCATCATCAGTTCCTATTTGACCATTTTCACAAAAATACAATTCAAGATCAGATGACAATACTCCGATATTAACTAAATCCTTATTTCCTGTAACCTTAAAATTTTTAAGATAGCTCAATTGAATATAAAAACTGCTAGCCACATTATCTTTAAAAATCAACCCCTCGCCACTCCCTTCAATTCTTACAACACCCTCAGTCTTGCCATTAATATCTATCCCAAATTTATTGTTACTAGCTACAATTCCTTCCCCTCCAAGGCCAAGGCCAAGATAAAAATATCCCCCAAAAATATTTCCCTCTTCTTCTGTGGATCCACCAACCTCAGTGCCCACGCCTCCACTGATTAACATCCCGGTTGGATTAAACCATGGAGGCGAATAAAAATTACCCATTTCCTCTAATCCTATCCAATTTGAACGAACTTTAATATTTGTAGAGAGTTGCATTGAATATGAATTATCGTTAACAGCACTAACAAATAATCCGTAATCATTATATGTGAATATGTTGCCCTTATGTGGCGCTCCAATTATTATGTTATTACAAGATATTATGAACACACCACAAGATTGTGCATTAGAGAAATTACCATACTGATCTCGGATGTAAAAAAAACCTGTAAAATAAAATCCATAAATTTCAACATCGTGTGCCTCCGCGATAAAAAATGCAGCTGTAGATAAAAGTGAGGCCTGATAAGTACTTCTATCTGGTTTAATTATAATTTTCGAAGAACTAACTCCCAGGAATCGACCAGGTTGCGTAGTAGCGTCAATTATTAAATTTGATGTAACTCTAGGTAGCTCTGCACTTAAGATAATTGTTCTCTGAGCATCCGTTGAGCCCGGCAAATTAAAATGAATATAATCTTTCTGGCCCACACCGTTTGCTGCAGCCTTCTGAAGGGCTTCCCTTAACGAACCAGGACCACTATCAGCATTGCTGGTCACTACAAAAATTTCAGAAAAAGCACTAAAATTTAAACAGAGTAAAATCAACAGCAATATAAACCTCATAATAAGAGCGCGTATTTAATGGCAAAAAAGCATTACTAGCTTATCCAACAATCAAATCTAAGCTTTTATTAATATTGGTATATATCAATTTAAGATAAAATTTTTACAGATAGATGCTCTATACTCCTGCTTTCTTAAGCACCTCTAAAGTTTTTCTTAATCCTGTTTCTGCTACTTTTTGCAAATCCTGCTTATAATATTCGGGATTATAAAGCTCCAGAGAAATGCAGCCTTTGAAACCTGTTGATTTAAGGTCTTTGAAAATCTGTGGCAGAGGCAGAATTCCATCACCGGGAAAAACACGGTCTTTATCCCCCAAGTCGGCAACCGCTGCCGGGGAAGAAGGAACGTCTGAGAATTGGAATATAGCAATAGCATCGCCATTGATGAGTTTCAGCCCTTCAAAACCACCTTCAGATATATACATATGATAAGTATCAGGAATTACCATCGCTTTTGGATGATTAGCATCTAAAGCAATCCCCATTGCCTGGCCCAATGTTTTTACGGGTTGATATTTTACAAACACAAGGGCAGGGTGAATGTTAAATTCCTTTAAGCCAATTTCAATAATATCTTTATATCTATTCGCTATCCATTTCTGATTAAAGTTATCTCCAGCTGTATCAGGAATGGTTTGAATATGCTGAGCGCCTATATCTGCAGCCATGCGCATTCGATTGCGTGTATCTTTCAAAGATTTGTCGAACAATTCTTGTGTGGCAGGTAGTGAGTTCCATAAACCAATCACACTTGGCACAAACAACCCTAAGTCTTTTATTTCTTTTCCAAGGTCCTTCAAATTACCGCCCTTTGCTTCGTACTCTTGCAATTCTCCATCCCATGGTTCAATTGCATCGTAACCGGCTTTAGCAGCTATTTTTACTTTATCTTTTAACGATGCAGGTCTTATAGTAGCAGTATCCAGACAAACAGGCCACGGACTGGCACCTTTTTGATATCGTTTTTCTTTTTTGTCTTTTGATAATCCTGATTCTCCAAGCACATACGTAGTTGGCGCAACAGAAACTGCTCCTGCAATAGCACTAAGATTAATAAATTTTCTGCGGTTCATACAATTAGCTAAAGGTTTTATAATTCGGTTTTCACGAATATAAAAATATTCCGGCTTTTTTTTAAGGCTTCTTATTGTTTAAAAATCCAATGCTAATCTCTGTTTTTCTTGTAAGGGCACTAATAGTTAAAGTACTTTCATATGGTAAACCATAATAATCCTTGCCATCAATTATGCCATCATTGTTAAGGTCTACCCATTTAAAATTCCCTGGAGCTGCATTATTCTGTTTTGCTGCAGTATTTACATCAGTATCTGATTGAAAGATTCCCGAAATAGCGTACCCCATATAAAAGCCATTGTTCGGTTCAACTGCATTTCTAAATGTATTCGTTTTGTTACTATAAAAGGCTTCAATATAGTACCTTCCTGGAGCCAGTCTCTTTAAGCTTGCTTTGCCCGTAGCATTTGTTTTTTCGCTATAAGCTACCTTCCCATTGGCATAATCCCTTTGCGAAGCATAAAGATTCACTGTTGCTCCAGAAATTACCTCTCCTTTAGGTTTCGTAATACTCCATTTAGAACCATCCCATACAGTAACTTCAATGGTTGTTGTATGCAGTTCATCAGTTGTGGTTGTAGGACTCAGCGATGATTTTATTGCATGCACTGCATCATTATCGTTGTATATGATTTGCTTACCACCCACCTGCACTCCATTTACCCATATGGTATCGGCAACACGAGTAATCTTTAATTCCTTTCCACTCAAAGCACTAAAGATTCTTTTGTTGTATAATTCATAATGGTTCAACGACCCTTTTATAATATGATCTCTAACGATAGTTGGAGTAACCGGTACTTCATCATTTAAAAATGCGAACACGGTAATTCCATCTGATACCTCCTCTTTAGTAAGTGAAAGTTTTTTAAGCGCATTGATGAAATTACTTATGCTATCAGCATCAGCGAGTTCAGAGGTAATATTTTTAATTAACTGTTGGGGTTCAAGCGAACCATCGTCCGCAGATACAGGTTTTTCTTTTTTACATGAGAAAATAAAAGCAAATAACAAAAGAGCACCCAACGGCTTACAGATTCCTTTTTTGATTGAACAAAGATGTCCTTTAAAGGAAAAGAAATGATTAAACATAAACGAGAGAATTAAAAGTGTTAATTTATAAGTTGAATAAAGGTAGGTTCTTACAAGAATAAATCAAACAACTACTTATCTGTAAACACCATATCACTGGTCATTTCCATAGGAATCGTCACACCTTCAGGCATCTTATCATTTGCTTTAATCTCCATACTGCCTTTAATATTCTGATTAATCTTTCCTTCAATTATCCAACCTGTATTCTTATCAATCTTAATAACTGAATTCATAGTGCCAGCCAGATTATACTTTATTGGCATTCCATTAGTTTCCGTATAAACATCCTTATTTTTTGTGGCAAACATAGATGCGCCACTAACAACAAATTCTGTTGCTGTAATTTCATCAAGCTTATAAACGCCGTCTAAAGTTGCAGACATTCCAGCTTCCAATTCCGTTTTTACATTCCAGGTATCACCTTTTGCTACTGCACGATCTGGGAATACCGCAGATAGCATTTCCAGATTACCTTTAAAAGCCTTATCGCCATACGACTGCATAATCTTACTCCGCATTTGTTCTTTCTGTTCAGCAGTGAGTTGGGGGAACTTTTCAAACACTCCTGCATATAGTGCCTCCACATTCTTTACCTCTGTTATTTTACCTGCCTTGGTCATTTTAATTTGGAAAGATTTATTTTTCATCATACCGAAAACAGAAGACAAAATATCTTTTTCATCATTCTTTTCAGAATCAAAAGTAGACTCGCCACCTGGATGAACTATTTTCATTGACAAGTTTACATAGCTTACATCCATACTATATATGCCTGCGATATCATCTGTAACAACATATTTCATTTGACCGGTTATGGTCAAATCAATATTTATCGCCTGACCATTCATTGTTTGTTTTACGATGGTATTGGCTACAGTTTTCTGGGTATAAGTTTGTCCTTTAGTTAGCTTTAGCTCAATCTTTTGAGTTTGCGACAGACAAGAAAAACATACAAAAACAGAAAGTAAGAAACTGAAAATAATTTTCATAAGGCGTTAGTTTGATTTCAAGAATTAGTTGCAATAACTAATGTAAAATTACAGGAAAAAGTGATATTTCTCTATATCAACAATAAATCATTTATATGTAACATTCTGCTTATATATTTATATATCTGTCAAATATTCATCTTCTTTGTAACCGAATGAACGTTCAATTAAACAATTTCAACAGCAAACGCGAGGCTATTTTAAATAGCACATTACTACTCGTTAAAGAGTACGGGTTTCATGGTGCACCTATGAGTCAGATTGCGAAACATGCTAATGTAGCCGCAGGAACCATATATCATTATTTTGATTCAAAAGAAACACTAATAGTTGAGCTTTATATAAGAACCAAAGATCAACTGGCAGAAGCCATACTTGAAGGCTACGATGAATCAAAATCTTATAAGGATCGTTTCTTCAGATTCATGATCAACCAATACAACTTTTATATAAAAAATGAATCTGCAATGGTCTTTCTTGAACAATATATAAACTCTCCTTTTGCAAAGAATTTCCCCGAAAAAGACAGTGTTTTGTTTAAAGAAAAAGTAATCGCTTTTTTTCAAGCTGGAATAGATGGAGAATATTTTAAAAAAATAGACCCAAGATTGCTCGGACCAACAATAAGAGGCACGTTAGTTGCGGCTGCAAACTTCAGATTATCAGAGCATATGATATACTCTGAAGAGGACATTACGGAGGTGGTGCAGATTGTTTGGGACGGAATTAAAAGACAATAATATATATAATGGCTTTAACTATACTCAATTCCCCTTTTAAATATGAAAATTCATAAATTACTCGTAATGCTTCTTATAGGTTTACCTGCCTTGCTGCCCGAAAAATTAGCAGCACAAACGGTAAACAATGATAAACAGCTCAGCAATGCTACACTTCAGGAAGTGATAGATTATGCACTAAATAACAGACCGGGCGTGAAGCAATCTCAGATCGATGAAGAGATTGGCGAACGCGATATCAAATCTGCACTATCGGGTTGGTTCCCCCAGATTAGTGGTAATGCAAATTATAATAACAACCTAAAGCAACAGGTAAATGCGCTTACTACGAATGGTGAAACCAACTACATTACCTTTGGTACCAAGCATACCTCAGCGCTAACTCTACAGGCCGACCAACAATTCCTAAACGCAGGTCTTATCCAGGCATCAAAAGCATCTAAATATTACAGACAACAGTACAAGCAAAGTACAGAAAATACTAAAATAAATACCGTTGTAGATGTAAGTAAAGCCTATTTTGATATCCTTACAAGCGGAGAGCAGTTAAATATTATAAATGAAAACATAGCCCGTTTAGAAAAACAACTGAAAGATGCTTCTGCTCAGTATGAACAAGGCTTGGTAGATAAAACAGATTTTCAGCGTGCACAAATTAGCTTAAGCAACTCCAAAGCAGATAAAAAGAGAACTGAGGAATTGCTTAAATATAAATACGCTTATCTTAAAGAGATCATTGGATATGGTACTGATAAAGACTTTAGTCTTAACTTAAAGTCCGACAGTATGGAACAGGGCATTCTTATAGACACTAATGCACAACAGGCTTATGAGAACAGGGTTGAGTATCGTTTATTGCAAACCCAAAAGCAATTGCAGCATTTAAATACGAGCTATAATAAATGGAGCTACCTGCCCTCAATTTCTGGGTTTATAAACTATAGTTACAATTATTTAAATAATGACTTTAGCAATCTGTACGATAAATCTTTCCCTAGCTCTGTATTCGGGTTAAAATTAAGTATCCCAATTTTTCAGGGAACCAAAAGAATTCAGGAAATCAGAAAATCTGAATTGCAGGAAAAAAGAATTGACCTTGATCTATTGAACACTAAAAACCAGATCAATACACAATATGAGCAAGCAATGGCTACTTATAAAGCAAATCTGAACGATTGGAAAACAGCAAGGTCAAACGTTGATATCTCCAGACAGGTGTACAATACCATTAAACTTCAATACGATGAGGGGATTAAAACTTATCTGGATCTGATGACCTCAGAAACAGATCTGCGCGCTGCACAGCTTAATTATTTAAACTCATTATACAGCCTGCTTTCTTCGAAACTAGACGTACAGCAAGCATTAGGAACAATCATCGTAAATTAACGTAATTTAATAAGAACTCAAATGAATACTACTAACTACATAAAACTAGGCATCGTAATACTTGGAACAGTTACATTAGCCTCTTGCGGTGGCGATAAAAATGCCGGACAACAGCAAGGTCCTCCTCCCGCTACACCCGTAACCACTTACACTGTATCAGATCAGGAAGTAATCACTACAGATTCTTACCCTGGGGTAGTGGTTGCTTTAAACGAAGTGGAACTACGCCCACAGGTTGGCGGTTACATTACCGCCATCTATGTAAAGGATGGTCAGAAAGTATCCAAGGGTCAGAAACTCTATGAAATTGACCGCACAAAATATATTGCAGCAAACAATACGGCTAAGGCAAATCTTGCTGTTGCCAAAGCAAATCGTGATAAAGCAAAAAAAGATGCTGATCGCTATACCCGACTTGCAGAGCAAGATGCAGTAGCAAAGCAACGTGTTGATTATGCACTAACCGATCTGGCAAATGCAGAATCGCAAGTTGCTGCGGCACAGGCACAATTATCTTCTGCTACTAATGACTTACAACGCTCGATCATCGTATCGCCGTTAAACGGAACAATAGGGATCTCTCAGGTTAAATTGGGCGCATTAGCAACACCTGGTACAACTTTATTAAATACGGTTTCGAGCAACAATCCTATAGCGGTAGACATTGCTGTTAACCAGGCCGAGATTCCTCGTTTTTTACGTTTACAAAAAAACACTGCAGCAGTAAAAGATTCTCTTTTCAACATTCAATTGCAGGATGGTAGTATTTATACCGGTCAAGGCCACATAACCGCTATCGATCGTGCGGTTGACCCTCAAACAGGAACCATCAAAGTAAGGATCAGTTATCCAAACGCAGAAGGTAAACTCTTTGCGGGTATGACTGTAAATCTAAAAGCTTTAAATAAAGCATCAGAACATCAACTGGTAATTCCATACAAATCTGTTATAGAGCAACTGGGCGAATTTAATGTTTTTGTTGTAGGTGATAGCAGCAAAGCCGAAGCCCGCATTGTCCAACTGGGAAAACAGTTTGACAAAAATGTAGTGGTAAAAAGCGGTCTAAAACAAGGGGAAGTAGTTGTGGTAGATGGTGTACAAAATGTACGTCCAGGTGCTGTAGTTACAACCGCTCCGGCTGATGCAGCCCCTGGAGCACAACCAGCAGCAGGCGCAGTTAAAAAATAGATTTAAAGAATTCAGAGATATGATATCAGAAGTATTTATAAAGCGACCCATCACAGCGATTGTGATTTCCCTTTTGATTGTTCTGGTTGGTACAATTGTGATTACCACATTACCGATCAGTCAATACCCGAATATAGCACCCCCAACGGTTACTGTAAGTGGCACCTACACCGGTGCAGATGCGCAAACTGTAGAGCAAACTGTAACTACGCCAATAGAAAGCCAGATCAATGGTACTCCGGGCATGAAATACATGTCATCGAATAGTACATCCGACGGCCGTTCGGCTATAACCGTTACTTTTGATGTGGGTACAAACATAGACGTTGCCGCCCTCGATGTTCAAAACAGGGTAGGCATTGCAGAACCGGCTTTGCCCGAAGCGGTAAGACGTTTAGGAGTGACCACTAAAAAAGCAAACAACGATATTTTGATGGTGCTTGGACTTTACTCCCCTAATGGCACTTACGATCAGAAATTCATTTCGAACTATGTAAACTTATACGTAAAAGATGCTTTATTAAGGATTAAAGGTGTTGGAGATGTGCAGGCATTTGGTCAGCCTTTTAGTATGAGGATCTGGCTTGACGCCAATAAACTTGCAAGATTGAACTTAACTCCTGCTGATGTTTCGGCTGCAATTGCAGAGCAAAACTCAAGAATTCCAGGTGGTACGGTAGGTGGCCCTCCTCAAAACAGCAACCAAACTTTCGAATTCTCGGTAATTCTTGATGGTGACCTAAGTACTGAAGAACAGTTTAGAGACATTGTAGTGAAATCGGGCGCCGATGGTTCTGCAGTTTATCTAAGAGATGTAGCCAGAGTAGAGCTTGGAGAGTTTGCTTATTCAACCAATTCAAAGATAAACGGTAAGGTGTCCTCTATGATGGCCATCAACCAAACTCCAGGTGGTAATGCTGTGCAAACAGCTGATGGAATAGATAAAGCCATGCTGGAGCTAAAAAAATCTTTCCCTAAGGATTTGGATTATGTTGTAGCTTATGAAACAGTATCTATTGTAAAGGTTTCCATCAACGAGGTGGTTCACACCCTTGTAGAAGCATTAATACTGGTAACGCTGGTTGTGTTTTTCTTCCTTCAAAGCTGGAGAGCAACACTGATCCCAATTCTGGCGATTCCCGTTTCCATAATAGGTACTTTTATCTTCTTTACCCTTTTTGGATTTTCTATTAACGTACTTACCATGTTTGGTTTCGTACTGGCCATCGGTATTGTGGTGGATGATGCCATTGTGGTGGTAGAAGCGGTGCAACATTATATGGATCACGACGGACTTTCGGCACCCGATGCAACACGCAGGGCGATGAAAGACATCACTGCACCAGTAATTGCCATAGCATTAATACTTGCAGCTGTATTTATTCCGGTAGGATTTATACCCGGCATGGTTGGTCAGTTGTATCAGCAATTTGCCATCACCATTGCAGTTTCGGTATTGATCTCGGCATTTATCGCGTTATCATTAACACCTGCATTATGTTCATTGCTGCTGACCCCAATGAACCTGAACAAAGATTCAAGGGGATTAAACAAGTTCTTCTTTAAGTTTAACATTTGGTTTGCCAATGTAACCAGCAAATACTCAAACGGTGTAAAATGGGCCTTAAAAAAGGCTCCTTTAATGGTGATAATTCTGATCTGTCTGTATGTTGGAACCATTGGGCTATTTGCTAAGAAGCCATCTGGATTTATTCCCAATGAAGATGCTGGAGTATTTTTGATGGGTGTTACTTTGCCAGAGGGAGCCTCTGCAGTGCGTACTGATGCATTAATCAAAAGAGTTACCGAGACCATACTGAAAAAATACCCGGAGGTAAAAAATGTTACATCAATTGGGGGTATCAACATCCTTAACAGATCATTCAAATCTAACGCTGCCACATTCTTTGTACAGTTAAAAGACTGGGATGACAGGCCGGGTGATGTAGCTACCACGATTGCCAACATTTCGCAGGAGTTTAAAGGCGACAAAGACGGTAGTGTAATAGTTGTCGCGCCACCTCCCATTCCAGGATTGGGTATTAGTGGTGGTTTCTCGTTGCAGATCCAGGAAAAACAAACCGGCGATATAAAACAATTTGAAGCCAACGTAGGGAAATTTCTTGCAGCTGCCAATCAGAGACCGGAAATTGCGATGGCCTATACCCTATTTAACGCCAGAACTCCAAATTATCAGGTCCATGTTGATCGTGACCAGGCTAAGAAAATGGGTGTTTCAATAGGCACCGTCTATAGCACTATTTCCGCATATCTTGGAAGTAGCTACGTAAACGACTTTACTAAGTATGGACGAAATTTCCGCGTTGTTACCCAAGCCGACACCAATTTCAGAAAAGGTATTGAGAGCCTGAATGGTCTGTATGTTAAAAATTCATCGGGAGTCTCTGTTCCCTTAAGCTCTATAGTAAGCTACAACATAGTAGAGAAAGCTTCCATTATTAACCACTTTAACTTATTCAGATCTATTGAGGTAACCGGAGCTGCTAAACCCGGCTTTAGTTCTGGCGATGCCCTTACGGCAATGGAGGAAGTGGCAGCACAAACCCTACCGGCAAATTATTCCTATAATTTCTCTGGTTTGAGTTTAGAGGAAAAGGAAGCGGGTAACAGTACCACATTAATCTTTGCACTGATTATTGTTTTCGTATTCCTGCTACTCGCCTCACTATATGAAAGCTGGTCTGTTCCATTCTCTATCCTTCTGGCGGTGCCACTTGGTTTGTTTGGAGCTATTCTGGCACTTACATTTTTGCCAAAACTCGACAATAACATATATGCACAGGTTGGTTTGATTACGCTGATAGGTCTTTCTGCAAAAAATGCGATCCTGATTGTCGAATTTGCGAAAGAACGTGTGGATTGGGGTATGGAGTTAATTGCGGCTACAATTGAAGCAGTAAAGCTTCGTTTACGTCCAATTATCATGACATCTCTGGCCTTTATATTAGGAGTTATTCCATTGATTATTTCTCATGGTGCAGGTGCAGTCTCAAGGATGACCATCGGCTGGACAGTTGCTGCCGGTATGCTTTCGGCAACCATCCTTGCCATATTTATTGTTCCTGTGTTATTTGTGCTAATTACTAAGCTAGCTTATGGTAAAAAGAAACTTGCAGAATTGCAGGCTTCTTATAAACCAGAAGAACATAAAGATACTTTACATGCTGATTAAGCTGTAAAGAGCAAGGTTTAAACACGGAAAAAGCTGACCATATGGTTGGCTTTTTCTGTATACAAGTATTTGATAATGGATGTATTTTATTACATTACCTACCTGTTTAATCAGCATCCATATAGTTAGTTTTATTATGCGAAAATCAACACTATTAAAAACCTTGTTTAGTATCGCAAGTTTTACCCTTGCATCATTTCAAAATATATCCGCTCAGCAAAAACCCAATATTGTTTTTGTATTAACAGATGATATGGGCTACGCTGATTTAAGCTGCTATGGTAATCCGGTTATTGAAACTCCTTTTTTAGATCAGATGGCTGCCAAAGGAGTTAAAGCAACCAATTTTGCACTGGTATCTCCAACCTGTTCGCCATCACGTGCGGCCTTTCTTACCGGTCGATACCCTACCAGATACAATATCCCTGCACCTTTAGGGCCTGGTTCCAATCAGGGTTTACCTGCCTCAGAGCTTACAATGGCCGAAATTTTAAAAACAGGCGGGTATAAAACCAACATGATTGGTAAATGGCATTTGGGCGATAAAAAGGCTAACCTGCCAATGGAACAAGGTTTTGATAATTATTACGGATTGCTATATAGCCACGATTACCGCAGCCCATATGTGCAAACCGATACTACCATCAAACTATACCGGAACTATAAACCCGAAGTTTATCAACCTGCCGATAGCTCGTTGACATCACTATACAACAATGAAGCTATAAAGTACATTAAAAAACAAAAAAAGGGAGAGCCTTTCTTTTTATATCTTGCCTACAACATGCCTCATTTGCCTGTATATTTTGCTGCCCACAAGAAAAACAGCGACTTAACACATGGCGGGGAACTTGGTTACGTTATAAACGAAATGGATAGGGGTTTAAACCAAATCTGGAAAACATTAGAGCAACAGGGCTTAGCCGACAATACTATTTTTATTTTTACGAGCGATAATGGACCCTGGACTAACTATCCTGAAAGGATGGCTGGAGATGGTAAAACCCGACAGAACCATGCCGGGTTTGCCGGAGTATTTCGAGGCAGTAAGGCCACTACTTATGAAGGTGGCACAAGGGTTCCATTCATTTTATACTGGAAAGGGCACACCCAAGCGCAGGTTCAGAAACAACTTTTTAGCAGTGTTGATTTATTACCTACCCTGGCCGAATGGAGTGGCACTAAACTGCCCGATGGTCTTAAAATTGATGGGCAATCAGTAGCTCCATTATTTACTAAAAAAAATGCTTCGTTCCAGCATCAGCCGATTTACTACGTCCATTACGGTGTTCCGGAAGTAGCCCGCGTGGGAGATTGGAAACTTAGAAGAACTAAAGAAAGCGGAATAGAATTATTCAATCTGGCAGAAGACCCTTCAGAACGGGTAAATTCAAATAATGATTATCCGGAGGAATCCAAAAAACTATTAAAAATATTAGACAATTATCCTGACAGGTAGGGTTTTAGCGTGGGTTGAATAAACCTTGCTAGGGCCTTTAGCCCCATCAAGGCCCTAGCAAGGCCCTGTCAACTACAGTCTATAATTAAAGTGCATTTAGTTTGTCGCTCAGCAACTTAGTCACTTCGTTAAAATAGCGTTTACGGCCATAGCCCATTACCCAACGAATACCACCTAAAGCATTCGTAATAAAAACTTCTTCAGCTTCTTTCAACACTTCTGGGTTTATTTGTGCTTGTATTACAGGAATTTCGTTGGTTTTGGCAATATTCATTACCACATTTCTCATTACTCCTGCAATACAACCTTCTGTTAAAGCCGGTGTATAAATCTGTTTATCGTAAACCACAAAAATATTAGAACTGATGCTTTCACATAAAAATCCATTTTGATTCAAGATAAAGGCTTCGTCCAGGTTATATTGTTTTTTATACAACCCAGCCATTACATAAACCAAAGAATTACATGTTTTATAATTTGAGAGCTTGTCAACAGGCTTAGTAAGTTCATCAAATACGTCTACAATTAATCCTTTTTTATTGAGTTCGTATGTGCTTTCGGTTAATGCTGATGCCTCCAATACATATCCCGATTTGTTGCTGTTTGGCGTATACAACCCATCGCCTGCCCTGTAAACAGACAATCGGAACCTTACATTATCTTTAAGCTTGTTCTTTTTACAAAGCTCATTTGTTTTTTGTTTCAGAAAATATTCATCGAACAAGGTTGCTCCTTCCATTTTAAGGGCTTTCATCCCTGCCCTTAACCTATCGGCATGTAATTCGGCAAACTTGAGTTTGCCGTTACTCATTCTCATGGATTCAAAAAGACCATCGCCATACCTGAAACTGCGGTTATCAGCAGTAATAATAGGTTGATTTTTTAATATAAATTCGTCGTTATGTAAAATGTACTCTTGCTGCATTTATTGAGGCTCTACAATATAGTTTCTCCATTTATTTAAAGCTGTATCGAAATCGGGTGGCAAAGGTGCTTCAAATTCCATATACTTTTTAGTAGTTGGATGAATAAAACCTAAAGTTTGCGCATGTAAAGCCTGACGCGGTAAAATATTAAAGCTGTTTTGCACAAACTGCTTGTATTTATTAAAGGTAGTGCCTTTTAATATCTTATCCCCCCCATAGTTTGCATCATTAAATAATGGGTGCCCTATATGCTGCATGTGTGCCCTGATTTGATGTGTTCTTCCCGTTTCAAGTTGACAACTAATTAATGTTACATATCCTAAACGTTCCAGAACGGTATAATGTGTTACAGACCACTTACCTTTTTCTTCATCATCATAAACATCCATCACTATTCTATTCTTAGCACTACGGCCAATATAACCCGTTACAGTACCATCCTGCTCTATATCGCCCCAGGCTAAAGCAACGTATTTACGGGTAATGCTATGATCAAAAAACTGCTTGGCAAGTTTGGTCATAGTGATTTCGTTCTTACTAATAAGTAATAAACCTGATGTATCTTTATCAATACGGTGCACCAAACCGGGCCTACCCTCATTACCTGGTAATTGTGGCAATTGCTCAAAATGAAAGGCAAGCGCATTTACCAATGTACCTGTATAGTTATTATATCCGGGGTGAACCACCATTCCGGCTGGTTTATTTACTACTAAAAGATCAGCATCCTCATAAACAATATCTAATGGAATATCTTCCGGATAAACTTCTGTGTCTCTTGGAGGATGTGGAAATACAACAGATATTTCATCTGCCGGCTTAACCTTATAACTTGGTTTTACTGTTTTTTGATTAACAAGAACATTTCCGGCATCTATTGCGTTTTGAATGCGGTTACGGGAAGCATTTTCTACCCTATACATTAAAAACTTATCAATGCGCAATAAAGACTGTCCTTTATCAACAACAATGTTCAAATGTTCATACAGATCCTGCTCCTCTAATTCTACCCCGCTATTGTTGTTTTCCATTAAAATTGTGTTTTATTTCTATTAATTAATCATTAAATGCTCCTGCATTATCCCTCAATTTTAATATTTCGGGGTTTTAGTGATTTCGTTTTGCAAAACTAATCTTTAGCAACAACATATTTAGAAAAGAAATTGGCCTATTATTTGAGAAGTGCATGATCCAGACTAAATAATTTTACTATGAAAAATTTTACTGAGAACATAAAAGTAATTCTTAACTTCTTTCCTTATTTGATTAAAAAAATCTACTTCAAGCATTAATTAACACTGTTTAATAAAAGGCTATTTATATTTGTACAATGTTTACAAATATTTATAGCCCTATACATCAATTAAAGCACACTGCGAGAAACCAGGTCTTGGTGAAAAGAGATGATTTAATTGATCCTTATATTTCTGGGAATAAATGGCGTAAGCTAAAATACATCTTAAAAGATGTACAGAAAAGTAATAAAAATCACATTGTTACCTTTGGTGGAGCTTTTTCTAATCACCTCGTGGCAACGGCAGCTGCTTGTGCGAGGGCTGATCTAAAAAGTACAGCCTTTGTGCGTGGCGAAGTGGTAAGCAATGAAATGCTATTGCTTTGCAAGCTGTTTGGTATGAATTTAATTTTTACCGACAGAGACAGTTACAGAAACAAACGTTTACTATTTGATTCTCATTTTGGAACGGATCCCGATGTCTATTTTGTTGACGAGGGCGGGGCCGGCACGGAAGCGGTTAGGGGCTGTGCAGAGGTTATTGCTGAATTGCCTCAAGAGGTAGATCACCTATTTTGTGCTGCAGGAACAGGAACCACTGCTGCAGGTCTGTTAAAAGGAATTCATCAGCGTAAGTTAAAAACCCAACTTCACGTAGTGCCCGTTTTAAAAGGCGGCGACTTTATTGCGGATGAGATTTATAAACATACCGGGAATATTGAACAACTGGTTATGCATACGGATTATCATTTTGGTGGATATGCCAAAACCCCTCCTGCTTTGATTGAGTATATTAAAAATTTTGTAGCTGATGAGGGGATGCTTATTGACCCGGTATATACCTCAAAAATGTTCTTCGCTATTGATGACCTCATCAGCAATAAATACTTTAAAAAAGAAGAGAAAATAATTGCCATCCATACCGGTGGTTTACTGGGAATCTGGGGTATGAAAGACAAGTTTATTTATTAACACTTGTTAGACCGAAATAGATTCTATTTCAAAAACATACTTTAAACTGTTTAAACCTAGTTTTTAGTTCTAAGGGTTCAAATAGTGCCCGCATTTGTTAATTTGGGGGTTTTTATTACATTTGATACATATCAAAACATAGAAATTATGTATCAACTAACTGTAGCTCCAGACCAGGTAAATGAAACTTTAAGCAAACACATTTTAGCAGATGGTTTTGACCTTACCTACGATATGGAAAAAAGCCAGGGGGCTTATATTTATGATTCGAAGTATAATCGTTCTCTGCTCGATTTTTTTACTTGTTTTGCGTCTGTTCCTCTAGGCTACAACCATCCCAAAATGGTAAACGATGAGGCTTTCAAAAAAAACCTTCTGCAGGCGGCACTAGCCAATCCTTCTAATTCTGATGTATACACGCAACAATACGCTCAGTTTGTAGATACCTTTGCAAAAATTGGTATCCCTTCCTATTTACCTCATGCTTTTTTTATTGCAGGAGGCGGACTCGCGGTTGAAAATGCCCTTAAGGTAGCTATGGACTGGAAGGTTCAAAAGAATTTTGCTAAAGGATATAAAGAAGAAAGGGGTTTTAAAGTACTTCATTTCGAAAAAGCTTTTCATGGCAGAACCGGTTATACTTTAAGTTTAACCAATACGCTTCCTGATAAAACCAAATGGTTTGCTAAGTTCGATTGGCCAAGAGTATCTGTTCCGGTAGTAAAATTCCCATTGGAGGGCAATAACTTAAGTACGGCTGTTGAAACAGAAGAAACATCTATTGCTCAGATAAAACAAGCTTTTGCCAATAATAAAGACGACATCTGTGCAATTATTGTTGAGCCAATTCAATCTGAAGGTGGAGATAACCATTTACGCGAAGAATTTTTAATACAGTTAAAAGCATTGGCAGATGAAAATGATGCATTCCTGATCTACGACGAGGTGCAGACCGGAGTTGGCCTTACAGGTAAATTTTGGTGCCATCAGCATTATAGTGAAAAAGCCCGTCCGGATATTATTGCATTTGGTAAAAAGATGCAGGTATGTGGAATTCTGGTAGGAAACAAAGTTGATCAGATAGATAGTAATGTATTTAAAGTACCTTCCAGAATTAACTCAACCTGGGGTGGCAATTTAGTAGATATGGTTCGCTCCTCGCAGATCCTTCAAATTATTGCTGAAGATAACTTATGTGATAACGCTGCAGTTGTTGGCCAATATTTAAAAGAAGGCCTGCAAACACTAGCCGGAAAGCATGATAAAGTAACCAATGTGCGAGGTAAGGGTTTACTTTGTGCTTTCGACTTTCCAAACAAAAACATGCGCGATGAGTTTATCAAAAAAGGAATGCAGCATAATGTAATGTTTTTAGGCTGCGGAAATCAGACCATCAGATTCAGACCTGCGTTATGTATGGAGAAAAAACATATTGACGAAGGTTTAGCTATCATGGAAACCATTCTACCAGCGTTATAATGCAGAGAAAATATTTCAACATCCTGCTGGGCGTTATTGTTTTGGTTTTAGTGGGTTGGATGTTAAAAGGTACGTTTACCCAACCTGGAATAGATGGATTAAAAGGCGAATTCAAGGAAATTGCACACTATAGGAACGACAACAATACAGGCCCTATACAGTATGTATTTGCTGTTACCGTAAAAGACTCGGTTTGGAATGAAATGATAACCTATGGCAACTTTAAACCTCATCATAAAGGAGGAAATACTAAAGTCTATTATTTTTTGGAGGGCACACCAGTGCCAGGCAAATTATATGCAGGTAAAGTAAATTTCGACACCAGTTTTAATAAATATTGTATTGCCCTTTATGAAAAAACTGCCATGGGCAATACAAGTATCGAAAAGGCTCCTTTTAAGTGATTACACAAACGCTGAAAAACCGGTTATAGCACGTCCCACAATAAGGGTGTTGATCTCCTTGGTTCCTTCGTAAGAATAAATAGCTTCTGCATCAGCTACAAAGCGGGCTACATCGTATTCCAGTAAAATACCGTTACCTCCCATAACTTCACGTGCTCTGCTTACCACATCGCGTGTGCGCATTGAACAGAAAACTTTGGCTAATGATGCATGCTCATCTGTAAGGAGGTTCTGATCCTGTAATTGAGACAACCGGAAACAGAGTGTCTGCATTGCCGTAAGATTGGAGAGCATTTCTACAAGGTGGTTTTGTATCAATTGGTAGGATGCAATAGGCTTACCAAATTGCTTTCTTGTTCTGGTGTATGCAAGCGCACTTTCATAAGCACCTCTGGCACACCCTACGGCTTGCCATGCCACTCCTGCCCTGGTCATCTTTAATACCTTTGCGGTGTCTTTAAATGAATTGGCATTTTGTAAACGATCTTCTTCGTCAACCTCACAATTGGTAAGTGTTATAAGCCCGTTTTGTACAATCCTTAACGCCATCTTGTCCTGCATTTTCTCAACAGCAAATCCTTTTGTACCTTTTCTAACCAAGAAACCTTTTACCTCATTATCGTCTACATCTCTTGCCCATATTATGGTAACATCTGAAAAGGTAGAATTTCCTATCCATTTTTTTTGTCCATTCAATATCCACTTGCTGCCTTGTCGCTTAGCTGTTGTGGTTAACCCGCCTGCAACACCAGAACCCACTTCCGGCTCAGTTAATCCAAATGCTCCAATTATTTTCATCTGTTGCATATCTGGTAACCATTGCTGCTTTTGCGCGTCGGATCCTAAAAGATATATCGATCCCATGGCCAACCCGCTCTGTACACCAAAAAAGGTAGACATAGAGGTATCCACTCTGGCCATTTCCATTGCCAGCATACCTTCCATAAGGTTTGATTTGTTGGGACATCCGTAGCCTTGATAAGTCAAACCACAAATATTTAGTTCTGCAATTTTAGGAATAAGCTCAAAAGGAAATTCGGCTTTAAGCCAGTATTTATTAACTACCGGCTTTACTTCCTTTTCCAGAAATGCTCTTACTTTTAACTGCAGAGCTCTATCTTCATCTTTTAAAGCTTCATCACCCAGATGGTAAAAATCGCCTTCAATAGGAGGTAGTTCTCTTTTTTTATGAGGTGTTCCTATCACCTTCATGAGCCCCTGCAATTGGGTTTCATCAAGGTTAGACACGGATTCTACAATTTTAGGTAAGTCTACCTTTTTAGAAAGCTCTTCAAGTTTTTTAAAATCTACACTTTTAAAAAGGGTATACGCGTTCTTTAGAGAAGAAAATATATTGGCCATATTAAACTGTTTATATATAAAACAGAAATTAAGTGTTTTTGTTGGAATATGGCCAATAATATATGTTGATTAGATAAGATCGAAAAGACTGTTTACACCTAAAAGTTTACGACAGGTAAAACCTTCGGCGTAGGTTGTGCCAATAGACTTACCAAACTCACGCGCCCGCCCAATTACACTTTCAAAAAAATCCGGAGAAGAAATATAGGTATCTGGTCCGTCCAGTTCAGGGTTGAAGAATTGAGTTTTAAATGCCTTTATTGAGGCTAACTTGGTTTCAATATATGGGGTAATATCGATAATGATATCTGGTTTAATATAACGATCCTGAATGTATTGGAATTGCAATCGTGGTCGCCATGCCTGTTGTTGCACTCCGTTAAGCTCGGTAGCTATCTTTGGCAATCCCGACAGAAAGCACGCATCATTAGCAAGATCTCCGGCCCTGCCATGATCGGGGTGTCTATCGTGCAATGCATTGGTTAAGATAATCTCTGGCTGATACTTGCGGATCATTTTAACAACTTCGAGTTGATGTTCTTCATCATTCTTAAAGAAACCATCTTTAAATCTTAGGTTTTCACGTGCCTGGATACCAAGTATTTTAGCCGAATCAGCGGCTTCTTCATCTCGTGTTTCTGCTGTACCTCGTGTGCCGAGCTCTCCTCTGGTAAAATCGACTATTCCTACTTTTTTACCTAGGGCAATGTGTTTGGCTATAGTTCCTGAACATCCCAATTCTGCGTCGTCTGGATGAACGGCAAGCACCAATATATCTAACTTCATGATGTGTATAGTTTATAAAAGATTGCTTTAAAGCAATTTCTGTATTTTCTTTTTTACTTTGGATGAAAGTGGTGTGGTAAATGGGAAAAAATAATCTACTACCTCACCATCTCTATTGATTAAATACTTGTGGAAGTTCCATCTCGGGGTTGATTTTTGGGTCAGAAATTTGAAAAGAGGGTGTGCATGGCTTCCACGAACCATTATTTTATCGAACACAGGGAACTTAACGCCATAGTTAACCTCGCAAAAGGTATCTATTTCTTTTCCATCCAGAGGTTCCTGCCTGCCAAAATCGTTCGACGGAAAACCCAGTACTTCGAAACCCTGGGCATTATATTCATCTCTTAAATCTTGTAATTCTTTTAGCTGAGGCGCAAAACCGCATGCAGATGCAATATTTACAACCAGAAGTACTTTATCTTTATAATCAGAAAGGTTTTTGTCGGAACCATTAATCAGTTTTGCTTTAAATTGATGTATACTTTTGGATTTATCAGCCATAGGTTCTATTGATAAAACCCTGAAGAAATAATGATGGATTCGATATCTCTCTCTTCTTGCGGGTTATACGTACTTTTCAAATTATGCCCTACTACCCTCGCAACAGATTGGTAAAGGAACGCAGTAAAACCTCCCTTAGTTTCTTTCACAATATCGTAGGTTGTTCTGCCCAGTTCACGATCGATCAGTTTGGTAAGTATTTGACCCTGGGTTATGGTAAGTTCTTTTATTTCTCTGTTAAACATGTCTTTAATTTCTTTGTCACATTGTTTAACAAGCTTTTTCTGTTCCCTTTTTTCTTGTGTTAGTGCCAAATCCTTTTCCAGTTGCTCATATCGTTGTTTTGCATAAAGAGCATAAGGCATAACCTTCATCACATTATACCTCAATCTGCTATAGGCAGCACGCTCGGCCGGTGATTTGAATATTCTGACACCATATATAACAACCTCATGTAAAGGTATCCATGGTATCATCTCCCCATTATCATTAGTTCCGGCAACACGAATCGTATCATTTTTTCCAAGTACAGGCATTTTTATGGTAACGCCATTAACCTGCGCCCTAACCTGGGCACCGCTAATAATGACAATTAACAGAATAAATAACCTATAAAATTTCATAAATTTATACCCCTATAAAGGTAAAGCTAATTTATATTTTAGTTTTCATTTTCAACTCTAATATAATCTTTTAACGATAAAGAGCCATATTTTTTACGTAAATAATACAATACAAGTCAAATAATGACAAACTTAAATTTGGAAGAATTATTGCTCATATTAGTTACATCTTTATAAAAAACTTATATTGATAAAAGGGAGCGTAATCAACCGGGCAAACCAGCTCAACCGTTAATTACAAAAAACTAGTAGTAAAGCAATAACATGGAGGCTGTAGCTGGCAGAATTCATAACAACCAAAAAAGGAAACACGAATGAAAAACGCTTTAGTGATTGATTTAGAAGCAGAGAAGCAAGAGATCCTAAAAAGATACAGGGCACTTTTACGCGCCTGTAAGCCGACACTTCAAAGGGGGGATAAAAAGGAAATCAGAAAAGCATTTGACATGGCTTTGGAAAGCCACAAAAACATGCGTAGAAAATCTGGAGAGCCATATATTTACCACCCTATTGCCGTGGCTCAGATTGCAGCAGAAGAAATTGGACTTGGAACCACCTCCATAGTATGCGCATTGCTACATGATGTGGTAGAAGATACAGACATTACGCTTGAAGATATAGAACGTGAGTTTGGAAAGAAAACAGCAAAAATTATTGATGGGCTAACCAAAATATCGGGCGTATTTGATTACAATAGTTCTTTGCAGGCAGAGAATTTCAGAAAAATGTTGCTTACCCTGGCCGATGATGTAAGGGTAATTTTAATTAAGCTGGCCGACAGACTGCATAACATGCGGACTATGGATTTTATGCCAAGGCAAAAACAATTAAAGATTGCTTCTGAAACCATTTACCTCTATGCCCCCCTTGCGCACAGGCTGGGTTTATATGCCATTAAGTCTGAACTGGAAGATCTTTCAATGAAATATCTTGAGCCAGATACTTATAAATACATAGCAACTCAGTTAAATGAGAAAAAAGCTGAACGAACTTTATTTATTAAAAGGTTTGTTGAGCCTATAAATGAAATACTGGCAGAACAAGGTTTAACAGCTGATATTTACGGCAGACCGAAGTCTATCCATTCGATATGGAATAAAATGAAAAGTAAAAACATTCCTTTCGAAGAGGTGTATGATCTTTTTGCCATCAGAATTATATTAGACAGTGCACCTGAACATGAAAAAGCGGATTGCTGGAAAGCATACTCTATTGTAACGGATCTTTATCGCCCTAATCCGGATAGGTTGCGCGACTGGGTTTCTTCTCCAAAAGGAAATGGCTACGAATCGTTGCACACTACTGTTATGGGGCCTAAAGGTCAGTGGGTAGAAGTACAGATCCGTACACAGCGAATGAATGAAATTGCCGAAAAAGGATTTGCTGCACACTGGAAATACAAGGAATCCTCTAACGACAATGGTCTGGACCAATGGATCATGAAGGTAAGAGAGATGCTAAATAACCCTGAAGCTAATGCTTTAGATTTTCTCGACGACTTTAAGATGAATTTATTCTCTGATGAGATCTTCATTTTTACTCCAAAAGGTGCGTTACTACAATTACCGCTAGGTGCAACAGCGCTTGATTTTGCCTTTGAGATACATACTGACGTAGGTGCAAAATGTATTGGAGCTAAGGTAAATCATAAGCTTGTACCGCTTTCATATAAGCTGCAAAATGGCGATCAGGTAGAAATTATCACTTCTAGCAAGCAAACACCAAAAGAGGACTGGCTTAACATTGTTGTAACAGCAAAAGCTAAATCTAAAATCAAGTCGTCTTTAAAAGAGGAAAAAAGAAAGATAGCAGATCTGGGGAAAGAAACTTTGGAGCGAAAGCTTAAATCTTTAAAAATCACTTACAATACAGATAATTTAAACAAGCTTACTTATTTCTTTAAGCTACCATCAACCCAGGAGCTTTTTATAGCCGTTGCAAATGGCAAAATTGAAGTAAAAGACCTAAAAGATTACCTTGCAAGCGAGAAGGAGATTGAAAATAGAGGCGCTGATAGAAATGATCACCAGAAGATTGAAACCCTGCTCAACAAGGTAAAAGGTCCTGAATCTGATACCTTATTGATTGGAGAAGACCTGCAAAAAATAGATTATACTTTGGCTGCATGTTGTAATCCAATACCGGGAGATGATGTATTTGGATTTGTAACCGTAAATGAAGGAATTAAAATCCATCGTACAAATTGCCCTAATGCAGCGCAATTAATGGCTAACTATGGGTATAGGGTTGTTAAAGCAAAATGGAACAAACAACAAGAGCTTACATTTTTAACGGGCTTACACATTATTGGAATAGATGATGTGGGATTAATTAACAATATTACAAAAGTTATCTCTAATGATTTTAAGGTAAACATGCGTTCTATCACTGTAGATACCGATAATGGTATTTTTGATGGTTCAATAATGATCTTTGTAAATGATAAGGAGCACTTAGACAACCTGATCGAAAATCTGCTTCGGGTGAAAGGTGTAACGGGAGTTACTCGCTTTGACGCCTAAAATTGCTAAAAAATCATAGAGTTTTATATAAAAAATGGTACCTTTGAAAGGAGTTTAAAAACTATGTCTACAAACCACAACAGCGAGTTGGTAAGAAAGATTTTCGAAGCCTATCTCGAAAATAAAAGCCTGAGAAAAACACCGGAGCGTTTTGCCATCTTAGAAGAAATCTATTCAAGAGATGATCATTTCGATGTAGAGACCCTCTATATCCATATGAAAAACCAAAAATACCGTGTTAGCAGGGCTACAGTATACAATACTTTAGAGTTATTGGTTTCATGTGATTTGGTTACCAAACATCAGTTTGGCAAAAACATGGCTCAGTTTGAAAAATCATACGGTTATCATCAACATGATCACATCATCTGTATTGATTGCGGTAAAGTTGTAGAATTCTGCGACCCGCGTATTCATCAGATCCAGAGTATGGTTGGCGAACTGTTAAAGTTCGAGATCAAGCATCACTCTTTAAATCTTTACGGCGTTTGTTTTGATTGCTCTGCTAAAGCATCAATGGAAAATCAGAATGCCGCTATTAAACATGCAAGTTAAAATTCAATTATTATATTTCCATTTTTAAATTTAAATAATGACGCAAGTAGACGTGCTTCTTGGCCTGCAATGGGGCGACGAAGGCAAGGGTAAAATTGTTGATGTATTAAGTCCACAATATGATTTGATAGCTCGTTTCCAAGGCGGTCCGAACGCCGGACATACTTTAGAGTTTGATGGTAAAAAATTCGTTTTGAATACCATACCATCAGGTATCTTTAACGAAAAAACAATGAATCTAATTGGAAATGGTGTGGTTATAGACCCAATCATTTTAAAAAGAGAATTAGATAACCTACAGAAAGCCGGTCATGATCCGGTTGCAAAAGGTAAACTTGTTATTGCACGTAAGGCACATTTAATTTTACCTACTCACCAATTGCTGGATGCAGCAAATGAGCAAAAAATGGGTAAAGATAAAATCGGTTCCACTTTAAAAGGAATTGGCCCAACTTATATGGACAAAACAGGCCGTAACGGACTGAGAGTTGGTGATACTACTCTTCCTGACTTTAAAGAGCGTTATAACAAATTGGTTGAAAAACATAAAGAGATACTTTCTCATTATGATTTTGAATATGACCTTACTGAAAAAGAGGCTGCTTTCTTTGAGGCAATTGACTTCATTAAAAATATTCCTCATGTTGACAGTGAGCACTTTGTTAACGGATATTTAAAAGAAGGGAAAACTGTTCTTGCTGAAGGTGCACAAGGAACCTTATTAGACGTTGACTTTGGATCTTATCCTTTTGTAACTTCTTCTAACACTACCACTGCAGGCGCTTGTACTGGTTTAGGTATTGCTCCTAATAAAGTTGGAAGTGTTTATGGTATTTTCAAAGCTTATTGCACAAGAGTTGGTGGTGGTCCGTTCCCTACTGAACTGGATGATGAGGTTGGAGAGACTTTACGTCAGGTTGGCCATGAATTTGGTGCAACAACTGGTCGTGCCCGTCGTTGTGGATGGATAGATCTTCCGGCACTTAAATATGCAATTATGCTTAATGGTGTTACTGAATTAATTATGATGAAGGCTGACGTATTAGATGGTTTTGATACCATTTATGCCTGCACACATTATGAGCACAATGGCGAAACTATTGATTACATGCCGTATGACATTATCACAGTAAAACCTACACCGGTTTTAAAAGCTATTGATGGCTGGAAAACTGATGTTACTAAAGTAAGTAAGATTGAAGAGATACCAGCTAAACTTAGCGAATACATCGCTTTCTTAGAAAAAGAACTTGAAGTTCCTGTTAAATATCTTTCTGTAGGACCTGATAGAGTACAAACACTTATTTTGAATTAATTTCTCTGAAATAAAATTGAAAAAGGCGGCTATTTGTCACGAATGGTCGGAAGAAATTCCGGCCATTTTTTATGTTTTGAAAAACAGACCAGGGTCACCGCCACACTGCACCACAATCAAGGCTATAGCTAAGTCTCTCACCTCCATTGCGAACCTTCGTTTTGAGGTCTTATAGCCTTGTTTATT
>NZ_JBFTIZ010000008.1:0-60258 GCF_056395165.1 Pedobacter sp. 10L46_2 | reverse complement strand
GTCGTACATCATGCCATGCATATCCATCAGCATTTTTCCATTGCCAACTTCCCTGATGCGTGGCCATTCGGTATACCATCCGCCTCTATGGTCGTAGGTACGTGCCGCTTTTGGCAAACGATAAGTATACCATTGTCCGCCATCAAGCAACTTCAAAATTACCGATCGCCTATCCCAGCCTATTGCCCATAGCGGACTTTTATCGTCTGGTGAACCATAAATACCACCGGGTCCTGTGATATCAGTAAATTGTTTTCGCTCTATGATTTTCCAGGTCTTACCATCCCAGCTTGCCAAAACACCCATTTCTTCTGGCCCCTTAGGCAAATCTCCTGCTTTTAGCATATCCTTCGTCAATTTGAAAACAGCATCCTCGCCGTTGTTCGCAACAACAAAGAGGTTTTGACCGGTATAGGCGCCTTTTCCATGCCAGCCGGGTACAGGTTTTTCAAATAGTTTCTTAACAGCAAGGCTATTTACATCAACCTCATACACCTTACCCTCCATATCATAGAAGTATACTTTGTTGGACGGATCAGTCAGGTGCCTTGCGGTTGCGGTCATCCTGCCTGGCATTACGGAAAAGGGAATTGCCCTTACTTTTCCATTTTTATCAATAAAATAGCTACTGGTGATCAGTTGATTCGATTCTTTATGGATCATCCTGTTAGCAGGAGTGCCGCCAATACTTTCCGGATGTATGGTTACATTCAGATCTGCATCTACGCTATAAAGCTTATCTGCACTTCCATTAGGGGTATGAGGAGAATAGGTAACCATCCATAGCTTATTTGCCCATGGGGTTATCGCTCCGATGCCATTTTCAAACCCCTCACCAAATCCTACAGTGCTTTTTTCTGTTTTTGGCCAGCCCTCATTAAACGTAGCTAAATGTGGATATACACCACTTACCTGCAGTGGTTTCGTTGTCTTCTGTCCGAATGTGTTCAAAGATAAAAGTAGTGCCGCCAGGGCAGCACAACTTTTTAAATTAGGGCTAATATTCATTTGTGTGTGTTATAGGTTAATAATTTAAGTTCTGAGTGATGTTGGGGTTTACCCTTCTTTCTACAGCCGGTATAGGCCACAGGTATTGCTTGTTTTTATCAAATTTCCTTTCAATAAGTGCCTTAACATCAGATCCAAAACCCGAGTAATCGGCTATGCCATCATCGTCGAGCGGAGTAATGCCCGGGAAAGGCCATTTTGAGCGGTTTTGATTTGCCGGATCAGGTAAACCAATGACTGGTTTTGTCAGTGCCTTTTCGGCCAGGTGCCAGCGGATCAAATCCATGTAGCGAAGCCCCTCTTTTGCAAATTCTACCCTTCTTTCTCTCCGTACAACTTTTCTAAGTTCTGTTAGATCTGTTGTCGTTACAGCAGGATATAAGGTGGTTTGTGCAGCAGTAACACCATAGGCTCTTGCCCTCACCTGGTTAATGGCATCTAAAACAGTAGCATCCGCTTCTCCCAGTTCTACCTTTGCCTCTGCATAAGTCAGCAGCATCTCGGCATACCTGATAATGATGGCATCGTTGTCTTCGGCAAGTCGGTCGGCCCAGGTTTGGTCAATACCCTTTTTCCAAAGGAAACCGGTATAGCTTGCAAATGCGGCAACCGCACGTGAATCTTTATTGGATACACTTTTGTTCTGTTTTGAACTATAAACCGTTAAAGAATCCGGATGCGGGGTATAATTGTACCCCAGCCATTGGGTGTTGAACTCCACAACAGTTGCCGTGAGACGGGGATCGCGGTTTTTGAAGGGCTGTTTAGGGTCGTACAAAGGCGACTCATCAATGGGTTTACCATCAGTACACTCATAAGCATCCACAATATCCCGTGTTGGCAATTGGGCGCCAAAGCCACCGGCATTTCTGGAAATATTGTCCTGCACATAACCTGCTCCGTTAAAAACCTGTTGGGCCTGATCTCTTGGAATACTGATAATTAGCTCTTTGCTGGTTTCACCTGCTTTTAAAAACAATTGAGAATAGCTGGCATTAAGGCTATAAACATTGGCCGCACCTAAATCCATTACTGCTTTTGCAGCATCGCGTGCCACGTCATATTTCCCTACATACAAAGCAGTTCGTGCTTTTACAGCTAAGGCTGCACCCTTGGTTAACCTTTTCACTTCGGCCTGCGCATAGGTCTCAGGCAAATTGGCGATAGCAAAATCAAGCTCTTTAAAAATAAAATCAAGTACCTGATCTTTACCGGTTCTGGTGATCCCGTATGATTCTTCGAGGGTTAAAGTGGTTGTTAATAAGGGAACGTCGCCAAAATGGGTAACCAGTTTAGCATATTGGTTTGCCCTGATCAAACGCATCTCTGCTTCCAGTCTCAACATCACTGCTGCTGGCGTATTGGCCGCAGCTTTATCTTTATTGGCTAGAAACGAGTTCGCTCTTGCAATGGCTTTGTAACAGTTTAACCAATAAGTTTGCACCGCAGCATCGTCGGCATTCATCGTGCCGCCGATCACTGCATTTGTTAACTGGCCGCGGTGCCACTCATTGTCGCCAAACAATTCGTTATCATTCCCCCAGAAAACCAGTCGGTAAAGGTCATTAACAGCCAGTTCCAATTCGGTTTGGTTGGAATAAAAATTCCCGGTCGAGGCCTCAGAAAGTGGATTGAGGTCGAGTTTATTGCAGGCCGAAAGACCTACAGATATGATGATAATTAAATAGAACTTTTTCATGATTAAAATTTTAAGGTTGCACCGGCCAATATTGTGGTTACAATTGGGTAAGCATAGTTTCCGGCTTCAGGATCCAGATATTTTGGAAACTTACTGGACGAAAACAGGTCGTTAGCTGAGACATAGAAACGGAACGACTGAATGCCTGCCTTTTTTATCCAGCTTTCCTTTAAAGTATAGCCCAGCGTAAGGTTTTTTACACGAAAGTAAGAGCCGTCGATTAACCAAAAGTCAGACAAAGTATAGTTGTTCGACGTAGAGGTACGCGATAACCTTGGATAAGTGGCCTGAAGGTTTTGCTCGGCAGTATTATTCGGGCTCCAGAATTTCCCAACCATTTCAATTGGTACGTTTCCAAAAGCTTCGGCAAATGGTTGGGTAACTTCGTCGTTTAACCGGCTTAACTTTTTCCCAACTCCCTGAAATACTGCACCAAAATCAAAGCCCATATAATCAAGTCTTATATTTCCTCCATACTGATAGCGGGGTAAAGCTCCGCCAAGCAACACCTTATCGTCGGTAGTGATCTTTCCATCATTATTCAGATCCTGGTAGCGGATATCTCCTGCTTTAGTGTTTGCATTTAGCACTGGTGCTCCCGCAACTTCTGCCGCTGTCTGAAATATCCCATTGGCTTTATAACCAAACCATTCATTGTATTCGCTGCCATTACGGATAATCTGATCACCTCTAAATTCTGTCCCTTTTAGATCTCCGATTTTTGATTTGGCGTCTGAAACGTTCGCTGCAACAGCGTAATTCACGTTCCCGATCTTATCTTTCCAGCCCATTTCCAGTTCCCATCCCTTCACATTTAATACCCCCGCATTTTGGTTAGGCTTGTCATATCCTAAGTAAAGCGGAATATCAAGCGGCAAAAGGATATCGTAAGTTTTCTTTTTATAGTAATCAGCAGAAACGGTTAACCTGTTATCAAGAAAAGCTGCATCTAATCCCACATCGGTGGTCTGACTGGTTTCCCAGCTGATATTCTCTACTGCATATACCTGTTGTCCGCCTCCAGTTAACGGGGTAACAACTCCATTCTGATAGAACAGTGCATTTGTAAAATCTATGGTTGCCTGGTAAGGATAGTAAGCGGGGTTATTGTTCCTGTCTAACAATCGTTCATTACCAGCACGGCCCCATGATCCTCTTAATTTAAGGAAAGAAAGCCAGTTCATACTTTTCATAAAGCTTTCTTCGGTAACTGTCCAGCCTGCCGAAACCGATGGGTATACCGCATTTCTGAATTTATCAGCAAATCGGGAAGATCTGTCTGAACGGATATTTCCCTGGATGTAATACTTGTTTTTATAATTGTACTGCAAGCGACTGAACAGGGAATGTAATCCTGATTCGTTTGCACTGCCCGAGTTGTCTCTCAGTTCTGTACTTCCGGCATTTAAGTAAGGAAAATCAACAAGGGCAAAACCGGTTCTGGAAGCACCCAAAGATTCAAGTGACCTGTAATTTTCTTCATAACCCACAAGCACATCAATGGTATGGTCTTTTGCAATCTCTCTGGTATAGTTAGCAAGCAACTGCCCGTTAATGCTAAAAGCCTCATTTCTGCCTTCGCTCAGGATAGTTTTAGGCTGGTTCACAATGGTACTTACACTGCCATCGGCATTGGTAAACTTTATTTGTTTAGAGAAATACTTGTCCTTATCCAGATCAAAAGTTGGTGCTACCTGCATGGTCAGCGTAAGTCCCTGAATGGGTTTGTAATTAAACATAATGCGACCGCTGATTTGATTTGCAAGGGTTTTACTAAATCCTCCCTCATTGATCTGGGCAATTGGGTTTCTGCCATCCTTTCCAAAAGCCAAAAGCCCGTTGGAATAGAAATCATCATAAATTGGAGGCATAATACGCGCCTCATAAATGGGATTGTAGTTGTTACTTAATTCATTTGCATTGCCTTTGTTGGTTGTTCTTTTATAGGCAACATCTAAGTTGATATTCATTTTGCTGTTCAGCTGCAGGTCGTTGTTGATACGAAACAGGTATCTGTTGTAAGATCTGTTGTCGTAAAATGCTCCGGCATCTGAATAGCCCAGCGAAGCCTTGGTTTTTATTTTATCAGTTCCCATGGTAAACACCAGATCATGGCGTTGGCGTGGGGCCGATTTATTGGTCATAACGGTTTCCTGCCAATTGGTATTTGGATACTTATCCGGATCTGCCAGGTTGTTTTCCAGGTACTTGTCGATACTTGATTGTGGAAAAGGGCCGGTAGAAGCACCATCATTAGTAGCCTGCTCATTAAAGTAGCGCATATAATCCTGTACGCCTGCATATTCAGGTAATGCGGTTGCTCTTTGCACGCCATACTCGTAGTTATATTCCAGACTGCTCTGCCCCTGTTTAGCTCTTTTAGTAGTTACTAAAATTACGCCTGCCGCCCCTCTTGATCCGTAAATTGCAGCCGAGGCAGCGTCTTTTAGTACCGTAATGTTTTCAACATCATTTGGGTTTACATTATCAATATTGCTTACAGGCACCCCGTCCAGAATAATTAGCGGGCTGTTTGTTCCAATGGTAGTAATCCCCCTGATAGAGATGTTGGATCCGGAGCCGGGAGCACTGCTGGTACGGGTTACAGAAACACCGCCAACACTGCCTTGCAGGGCTTCAGAAACCTGAAGTGTTTGCCGCCCTCCTACATCCTTTGATCCTATTGAAGTTACTGCGCCGGTAAGGTCCTTTTTTCTTTGCGTACCATAACCAACTACTACAACCTCGGTGAGGTCCTTATTATCGACCAGCAGACCAATTTGAAGTGGTTTACCCGTAAGTTCAACAACTTGGTCCTGGTAGCCAACAAATGTTAACAGAATGGTTTTTGCTTCGGAAGGGGCATTTAAGGTAAACGCACCTTCCGCATTTGTACTTGTTCCCTGCCTGGTGTCTGTAACAGTAATACTAACACCCGCCAGAGGTTGTTTTGTGGTGGCATCGATAACTTTACCCGATACTTTTTTGGTTTGCGCGACGGCTGCATATTGCAGGCCTAAAAACATCGCCAGAAGTAATAATTTTCTTTTCATTTATATTTGGTTAAGTTTTAAAAAAGATTGTTATTTGTCAATCTGATTTAGTTTTGATTGGTTTAGTAAATTTATATCCCGTTTTACAGAATGAACCGCCAATACCATATCCAAAATATTGGTCAATATTTTAGATAACCTAACCAACTATAAAACAACCACTTACACCAGATGAATAGGTATTCTGAACAAGCTGAAAATTCAATATTTTTTCAACAGCTGGACATATGCTGTCAGAAGGTAGCTGAGCAGATCGGTGAAAAACCAATTTCTGATTGGACGAACAGCGACTATGTAAGGTTAAGTGGTTTATTGTCACGTAAAACATCCATTCATTTAAGCGAAAGCACCCTTAAAAGAATCTTTGGAAAATCTAAAACATCTACCCGGTATTATCCACAAAAGGCAACACGCGATGCCCTTGCGAAATTTATAGGCTACAGAGACTGGTACGAATTTGAGTTTAAGAATCCCATTATAGATGTAAAAACCGGATTAGTACAGAAGGCACCTGCAAAAACCCCTGAAACGCATAAGCAGGAAAGCAATAAGAAAATGTTATACTTTATTGCTTTTATAGTACTGGTTACGTTTATTGCGATAGTACTATTAAGAAAACCAGATACAGGCACGGATCTTTTTGCCCAGAACGTAAAGCTGAAGTGCATAAACCCCGAAGGACTTACTCCACATTCGGCTATATTTAAACTGGACGCAGCAGGACCATTGCCTGATTCATCTTCTAATTTCTCTGTTGATTTTGGTGATGGTAAGATAAAGAGGGTTAACCTCTCAGACAGCCTTTTTAATCATTATTACGAAATCCCAGGAAGGTACTACCCTGTGCTGTTGTATAAGAAAAGACCCATCGATACCGGATATGTTTATCTGCAAAGTAAAACCTGGAGTGCCATTACTTCTGTGATGCAGGATACCACAAGAGTATACCCGGTTTTAGTAAAAGATTTAGGCCTTAGAACGCCAATTACGGTATCAGCAAGAGAAGTTTACAGTGCCGGTGTGGATACCAACCGCACGTTCTTTGTTCATTTTTCACACGTAAGACCTACCAATATCAACGGAGATAATTTTGAACTGACGGTGCACGTTGCCTCTTCCGAAAACAGGGCCGGTGTAAGATGCTCACAAGCAGATCTGTTTATTTACGGAGAAAAGGATAAGCATGTGTTTGGCATCATTAAACCCGAATGTGTGGCCTGGGCACATTATCAGTTTTCTGAAGATGTTAAAGATGGCGCAAAATATGACCTTAGGGCGCTTGGACATGACCTGAGTACCGGCGCTGATTTAAAGCTTCGAATTGAAAACAAACAGGTTAAACTATACATCAACTCTAAAGAAGCTTTTAAAACACAGTACAACAAATCAATTGGTAAGATAATGGGAGTTAAACTGACAATAGCAGGAATAGGCTATTTCGAAAACTTACATATCTCAGACCTGAAGACAAAAGAAACATTCTGATCTTATTTAACAGGAACCGCTTTAAACTCGAATACGGAAACTTTTGTGTTATTGGTACTCACCGTTACAGAAAACGCATACTCCTTCCCTTTTTCAAATACCTGATCTGTAAGCAAACTAACTTCTGTTTTACCGTATGGCTGTAGTACCGGAACCGCTGCTATGCCTAAAGTTTTCTTCTCGTTACCAACAAGACAGGTAACTTCTAAAACGCTTTTTTTAGACACTACCTGGCCAAAATTTTCTACCTCTATTTTTAGTTTGGTTTTATTATTCTCTGAGCTAAATACCGGTTTACGGGCTGAAAGAATGGCCTCATTATAGTTTAACCATGGCACACGGGTGTATCCGTAAAGCAGCTTACCTGCGGTAGATTTCCCGATCAGCTTTGGTGCAAATTCCTCTTTTGTGATGCCACTGCCTTTGGCATCAAAATTTACAATCAGATCTTTGTTTGATTTTACCACACTTAATACCTTGCTGCCCCTGCCAAAGTTAACTTCTGTTGACGCCCCAAAACGAAGGGATTTAACATCTACATCTATTTGCGGGTTAAAGCCTTTTTCGGCTGCAATTTTAACGCTGATCACTTTGGTTTTAGCTGTCGGCATTTCCTTGTTCAGCATGGTCAGCAAAACCCCCGGGTTCAACGGTACGCTGATGTTTTTGGAACTATGGCGGTCGCTGGCTTTATCATCTGCCTTAGAAGTATCTATTACTGCAAAGTTCGCCTGAATAGCTCTTCCATAATTATCCTGAAGCACTTTAATACGTTCAAATTTATACCAGTCTTCCACCTGTCCGTCTTCATGTTTAGCTACTCCAATGGTATATGCCTCTCCGGGATCTGTAACCCAGTTAACCCCATCTTTTGAGCGTTGGTAAAAGGCGATTCTGCCTAACCAGTCGTTCACAATTAAATGGTATTGAACATTGTCGCGCCACACCACCGGATCCTCAAACTCGCCCTTTACATTGGGGTATACCCTTCTGTCGGTAATTTGATTGTAAGCAGAAATTCCTGTTTTACTGATCCATACACCACCACCTCTGCACACCATAAGGTAAGAGCCGTCTTCTCTTTGCGCAAAGGTTAAATTAGACAGGCCCTCGATAATCGGGCGATCTCTTTTCTCAAAATCAAAATGCTTTAATTCCCATGGCCCGTTTAAACTATTTGAAATGTAATATCCGTCAATAATATAAATCACATATCTGCCGTCTTTGATCCGGAAAACTTCAGGATTATGCCCTTTGCCTATAGTGTCTTTTACCACAAAAGGGCCAATTGAGTTATCGCTTACCGTATGGTAAACAATTGAATTTGGCCACTCGGCATGACCTTTCGCCGAACTTTCGAGCCAGCCGGCTACATAAAGGTGATAGAGTTTATCCGATCCTAAAATTATTTTCCCTCCCCAATAAGATCTGATGCGGTCTTCAATGCCATTATCTACGTACCTTGGCAATACACCTTTGGCACCCCAGGTATCACTGCTGAGCTTGCCTTTTGGCATAGGTAACAAACGATCTTTAAACCGCCCGCCTTCTACCAGCTGATCCCATTCAACAGGTCTTGGCCTTTCCGTTATTTGGGCAATAAGCATGCAGGGTGTTAAAAATAAAACACAAAGGATGAGGGGAATAAACAGGTACTTTTTCATTTCATGAGATCAACTAAATTCGGCAACAAATAAAGCACATTCTGAAACCCGTAATTTTGATTTCTTATCCATTCATTAAGTAATATTAACATTCAGTGATAATACTCGCCTATACGTTTCAAAAATTCTTCAGATTGTATCAATTTACATATAAGAGCTGAAACAGTAAATATTTTATAATAAACTTGTTCTTTAAACACACAAAGCCATTTATAAACATGAACGTTAAGAAATCACTCATCTTGGCATTTGCTTCGATCCCGTCATTGCTCTTTGCGCAAAACAGCCCTGGAAAGCAATATATATACAACCGTGCGCCGCTAACCGCCGACACGTACATACAGCTTCCCCTTGGCAGTATAAAAGCCAAAGGCTGGTTATTGAAACAATTGGAATTGCAAAAAGATGGCGCAACCGGACATGCCGAAGAACTTTATCCGGAGGCATCTAACCTTGGCCCTGAATCTGATTGGCTGGGTGGCAATGGCGAAGGTTGGGAACGTGTTCCTTATTACGTAAAAGGACTTATAGCACTGGCTTATACATTGGATAATCCTGAATTAAAAGCAAAATCGCAGAAATGGATAAACTGGACATTAGACCACCAGCAGGCGAACGGAGCTTTTGGCCCAGCAAAAATGAACGACTGGTGGCCAAGAATGCCAATGATGTATGCCATACAAAGTTATTATGAGGCTACCGGCGATGAACGGGTGATTGGTTTTTTTACCAAATATTTTAAGTATCAGCTGGAGAACCTGGATAAAAAACCATTAACGGAATGGAGCAAATCTAGAACCGGCGACAACATAGAATTGGTATTGTGGTTATACAACAGAACTGGCGAAAGGTCGCTGCTAACCTTAGCAGAAAAACTAAAATCACAGGCCTATCCTTGGGCAGATATCTATACAAATAACCAGTTCTACCATTATGGCGATGATTTCCATACCAAACACAGCGTTAGTGTTGGTCAGGCGCTTAAACTTCCGGCAATTTACTCACAGTTGAACAACACTCCATTTTACAGAGATGCAACTGAAAAAGGAATCTATAATTTAATAAGAGATCACGGACAGGCATCGGGCATTGCATCGGGAACAGAATTCCTGGCTGGCAGAAGTTCCTTTCAGGGAACGGAGACTTGTACCGTGGTAGAATGGATGCAAAGTCTGGAAACCACAGCCCGAATAGTTCATGATACACAGATTGGCGACAGACTGGAGAAAATTGCTTTTAACACCTTGCCATCGCAGTTTAGCAGAGACATTAAATCTCATTTATATTATACACAGCCCAACCAGGTGGTATGTAAGCACGGTAACTCTGGTTTTGATGAGGACTACGATGGAGGAATCCTTTTAAGTCCGTACCCCGGCATGGGATGCTGCAGGTACAACATGCACATGGGATGGCCTTATTTTGTAAAAAACAGCTGGGCAGCAACTCCTGATAAGGGTTTGGCCGTAATTGCCTATGCCCCGGTTGAGCTGAATGCTTTTGTAGCTGATGCCGTTCCCGTTAAATTGAATGTGGTGACCAACTATCCTTTTGAAGAGCAGATCAGAATTAAAATAGACTTAGCAAAGGCTGCCACTTTCCCATTGAAATTAAGAATACCCGAATGGTGTAAAAATCCGCAAATAGCGGTGAATGGCAAAGCATTATCGAATGTTAAAATCGGTCAGGTTTATACCGTAAACCGATCATGGAGCAGCAATGACGAGGTAGTACTTAATTTCCCAATGGAAGTAAAAGTATCAGATCAGGTAAACCAATCGGTTACTGTAGAACGTGGCCCCTTGGTGTATGGATTACAGATGAATGCTAAATACAGTATTCGTAAAAAACATCCTGTAGAAGGCTTTTTTGACTATGAGGTGTCCTCTGCTTCGCCCTGGAACTATGGATTGGTGATAGATCGTAAGAATCTGGCTGCTTCGGTAAAAGTTCAAAACACAGCTATGCCCGAGAATCCGTTTATCCAAGCCACTACGCCTGTTAAACTGAAAGTCTCTGCAAAGAAAATACCTTCATGGACCATGGCTTATAATAAAATGCATGCCTTTGAAGTACCAAGAAGTCCGGTTGCTTCATCGGAACAGACAGAAGAAATAACCCTTACTCCTGTTTAAAGAAAACTTTGACAATGCTACAGTTAAAGACTGGTTGTTATATGGCGGCAGCTGGTTTATTAAAGATGGAGCAATCCACGCCGCATCTAACAAAGGTTCCTGGGGATATGGGATCCATGGTTCAAAAGCGATTGCGAGCAGTACCATGTTTAAGGACCTGAGCTACGAGGCCACCGTACAGCTAAACTCAAAAGGAAATGCCGGTCTGGTTTTTAGAGTGACGGATGCGGTACTTGGTGCAGATATGTATAAGGGCTATTACCTGGGAATTGATGCAGAAACAGGCACGATCCAATTGGGCAAATCATCTGACCAGAAATGGGTTGCACTTGCATCAGAACAGCAAAAATTAGAAATAGGAAAGTCATACAAGGTTAAAATAGAAGCCAAAGGCAGTGACATTAAGGTATACTTTAACGGATCAGAAAAGCCATTGATATCTGTAAAAGATTCAGAATTTAAAAGCGGTATGATTGGCGTTAGGGCCTATGATTCACTGGCAAGCATTGATAATTTACTTGTTAAAGAAGTGAAGTAAAAAAAGGGGTATCAAATTGAAACCCCTTTTTATAATTTATACCCTTCCGGCAAATTAAACCTTTTTAGGAGGCAGATCAAACGCCACAGCCTCATGCTCAAAATGACCATTATGAGATCCATCGCAAAATGGTTTATTTTTTGAAAGTCCGCAGCGACAAATTGATAGCACAGTTCTGCCCTGCAATCCGTACACTTCACCATTCTTGTCAACGATTTCAAAATCGCCTTCTATCTTTACCGATCCGTTATTGTTAATTGTAAGCTTCGTTTTTGACATCTATTTTTAATTTTGGCCAAAGCTAAAACAAAGTAAACAGACCAGGCAAGATCATTTCAATTTAGAAACGTTCTCTGTTTAATCCATATTGCGGACACCCTTCGCCACCAATTCCAATTTTGAACTATCGGTTTCAGGAAACGGTATCTCTTAATAATTTAGCCTTGGCTGGGGCGTAATAATATTTAAACCATAGCTTGTCTGCTAAATAAAGTGTAAAGCCAAGTGGGAACGAGAGTAAAACAAGCGCCTTACCCCATCCGGTTCCTATGCTGTTATACTGGCGCAAAAAAGATTCAGAATGCATTCCGTAACGGGAGAGCTGAGCGGCTCTTTTGAAAAAGAATACGGGCGAGCTGAAAAACCAATGTGGCAGGTCTTCATTCACTACATCAACATCACACATAGTTAAACCTTTGGCATTTCGGATTCTGTTTGCTTTGCCACTCAGATTGCCAAAACCAGAGCCTGTTGGGATAAAATAAGTTCGCACTACTGTATTGATGCAGATGTACTGGTATTGTCGCCCCAACCTATTCCAAATATAACTTTCGGGTACAAATTTATAGCCCTCTGCTTCTGGATATGGATTCTTCTTTAACAATGCGGTACGCATTAAGCCAAATTTTTCACCTATTATTTTATACTTAAACTGAAATTCACCTCCTGTAATGGTGATGTGATCTGCAGGAAATAAGTCGCCGACAACCTGTTTTGTAATCGAATCCTCCACCAAAGCACATACACACCAATACTTATCCCTTACATCCGGTGAGAGGCTTTCCCATTCATCAACTAAGGTTTTAAGCCCATCGTGGCAAAGGGCATCATCGGAATCAAGTATTGCACACATTTCACCGCTTGCAAGCTTTACGCCCTGATTTACGGCAGAGGGCTTGCCCCCGTTGGGTTTCTGATAATAATTAATATTTAAAGGCGACTCACGCTGCCACGCCGACACGGTTTCTGATGTATCATCTGTAGAGCCATCATCAACAATAATCCACTCAAAATTTTTAAAAGACTGTTTGCTCAACGACTCATAACAACGATGAAGCGTATCAGCACGATTATAGGTAGGAGTGATAATCGATATAAACATAGCTATGCTAATAAATTAAAATATGGTGGTCCGTCTGGTCCTGACAAATGCCTGTTACGAGGTTACCGTAGCCAGCTAATCCCTATATTATCAGTAAGTTGAAATTACTAAAAAACTAATTGATATACAAGTAATATTAATGCAGCTATGCTCCTGCCGTCATAGCTGCATTAATATTGTATTTATTTTGAAAGTAATGCCAAAACCGCTTTACCAACTGCATGTGCAGACTGGGGATTTTGTCCGGTAACCAATCGCTGATCAGTTACTACATGCTCTTGCCAGGGGGCCGATTTTTCATAAATGCCACCTCGCTCAATCAGCTTATCTTCCAATAAAAAAGGAACAACTTTATCCAATTTAACGGCTACCTCTTCCTCATTGGTAAAGCCGTTCACTTTCTTACCAGCTATCAGGTACTTGCCATCGCGCAATTTAATGTTCACAATCCCTGCAGGACCATGACAAACCGCACTGACAATACCGTTATTTTCGTATATTTTAGTGGCTATTGCCGAGATTTCTTCGTTATCAGGAAAATCCCAAACCGCTCCATGCCCCCCTGCATAATAAATAGCTGAATATTCTTCGGGCTTTATCTCAGCAGGTTTTAAACTATGATTGATTTTATTGTGATAATATTGGTCGTCCCAGAATTCCTTATTTACTGCATCTCTTAAATCCAGGCCATCAACCGGAGGCTGACCTCCCTTCGGGCTAACAAAATCTATTTCATAACCCGCATCTTTTAGTACTTTCCAGGCATGGGTTACTTCACCCAGGTAATAACCTGTGGGATCACCGGTGCTTCCTTTTTTATCGTGGCTGGTAACCACAAACAGAATTTTCTTTTTCATAGTATTTGCTTTATTTTTTGATTGTGCCGCCGCAGACAAGGTTAGGGAGATGAAAATGGCACACGCAGCAAGAGCCATCATTCCTTTTTTGATCAAATTCATTCTATATAAGATAAAATATAATGATGCAAAGTTGGAACAATAATACGACAGCAAGAAGGATGCTAATCACAAAATAATTGTGATTACACGCACACTATGGATGGCTTAACCGGCTTAGGGTTTCTCTTGACACCCCTAAATAAGATGCCAGTAAAGTTTTAGGAAGACGCTGGAGCAATTTTGGATTCAGTTTAAACAGACGGTTATATCTTTCCTGAGGATTTTTATTGAGCAACAGCAGGATACGCTGTTGCAGTGCAACATACCCAACATTGGATTTTTTACGAAAGAAATTGGCAATGCTATGTAATTCATTGCACAGCTTTTCCTTATTATCTCTCGATAAAACAAGCAATTCACAGTCTTCTATACAATCTATAGCAATTGTTGCCGGGGTGCAATTCATGTAGGCCTGAAAATCGGTGATCCACCAGTCTTCCATGGCAAACTGCAGAATGTGTATCTTCCCGTCTTCGTCTGTATGGTAGGCTTTAAGCAATCCTTTTACTACCCAATACTCGTTGTGGACCTCACTATCTTCCTGTACCAGGAATTGATGTTTCTTAAGCTTTTTACTGCTGAACATTGAAGAAACATATTCGAATTCGGCATCCGTTAATGGAGTAATTTTTTCTATATGTTGCTTTAACGCACTATTCATTACAAAAACAGGTTTTTGAAGGAAAACAAATCTATTTACTTTTTTTGAATTTCTGCTCTGGCATGAAAGTAGTACTATCAATTTGTACTAAAACAAAAAGGAATGAATTTACCATCGTTTAAGCGGATCAATTTTAAAAAGGTAAGAACGGACATCCAGGGAAGCTTTAAGCAACTGGCAGCAGGTGGCTTTAAGCAGATTTTTAATCAGATTGACCAGCTGAACATCAAAAAAGGTGTGGATGCTATGGGGATCGATAAATTTACCAATCAATGTGCTTTATTGGCAGCAGGCTCAGGATTAATTACCGGAGTGGGTGGCGTTGGCACCATGCTTATTGGTACACCGCTGGATGTGATTAACATTATCACTCAGCAATTTAGGGTTACCCTGGCTATTTCTTACCACAATACCGGCAAGTATAAAATCAGTTTTGACGACTTTTTTAAGATTGTAGCCTCATCTGTTAAGGCCGATGCCAAATTGGCCATCAGCAAAAACATTATGGAAGAGGTTGCAGAGAAAATACTGATGAATTTAGGATCTAAATTAAGCAGACGCTTAGTACCGGTGGCAGGCGGCGTGATTGGCGGGACTATTAATTACTTATTTATTAAAGGTTTAGCAAATGAATTGAGAAAGAAGGGTACTTAAATCTGACTACAACAACAGTAGATTCGGCTACATACCCCTGCTTTATCCTGCAGACCTTTGGAGTATCAATAAAATTATACTCCGATGAAAATAACAATCACAGGTTCATTAGGTCACATTAGCAGACCATTAACCAAAACATTAGTACAACAAGGTCACCAGGTTACCGTAATAAGCAGTAACCCGGACAAAAAAACTGAGATAGCAGATTTAGGTGCCATACCTGCTATAGGTTCTTTAGAAGATGTAAACTTTTTGACAGAAACCTTTACCGGCGCAGATGCAGCATATACCATGGTGCCACCCAACAATTACTTTGACCATAGCCTTGATCTTCTTGCTTACTATCGCCAGCTTGGTCAAAACTACGCCGATGCCATTGAAAAATCCGGGGTAACACGCGTAGTTAACCTGAGTACCATTGGTGCCCATTTAGAACAGGGTTCGGGTATTCTGCTTGGTGCACACAATGTTGAAGGTATTTTAAATGGGTTATCGCCAGAAGTAGCCATTACCCACATCCGCCCTACATCCTTCTTTTATAATCTATATGGCTATACAGATATGATCAAAAACGGTGGCGTTATAGCCGCAAACTATGGTGCGGAAAGTATTATCCCATGGGTTTCGCCAATAGACATTGCTGCCGCGGTTGCCGAAGAATTAGTAATACCATTTACCGGCAGAAAAGTACGCTATGTAGCCAGCGAAGAACTTACAGGCAACCAAACTGCACGTATTTTAGGAACTGCCATAGGCAAGCCTGAGTTGAAATGGGTGATCATTTCTGATGAAGAAACGCAAAACGGTTTAGAATCAATTGGAATGAACCCCCGCATTGCAGCTGGCCTGACTGAAATGTATGCAAGTCTTCATAACGGTTTGTTGGCAGAAGATTATAACCGCAATAAACCGGCAGTTATGGGAAAAGTAAAATTGAGTGATTTTGCAAAAGAATTTGCCGCGGTCTTTAACTAAAATGATTAATTTGTGATATGGCCAGTACAGCACCCCATAGGTTTAAAACGATCAGCGAATTTCATAAGTTCAGGGAACTACCTAAACCCGAACATCCGCTGATTAGCGTGATTAACGTAGAAGCGATATCGCGTTTGCAAGACAGTGAACCGGTTAGTCTGGTGTTGGATTTTTACTGCATTGCGCTAAAAAGAAACTTTAATGGCAAAATGAAATACGGCCAGCAGGCTTATGATTTTGATGAAGGCATTATGACTTTTATGTCGCCCGGACAGGTTTTTAGCATTGAGGTGAACAATAACGAGAAATTGAAACATTCAGGATGGATACTCTATATCCATCCCGATTTTCTTTGGAATACCCCGCTGGCCAGAAAAATAAAGGAATACGAATACTTTGATTATTCTGTGCATGAGGCCCTGTTTCTATCTGAAAAAGAAGAGGAAATGATTTCCGCCATTATGCTAAACATTGAGCAGGAGTACCAGGCCAATATAGACAAGTTCAGTCAGGACCTTATTATAGCTCAACTAGAATTATTGCTAACTTATGCAGGAAGGTTTTACAACCGGCAGTTTCTTACTAGAAAAATAAGCAGCCATAAAACCTTAAACAAGCTGGAAGACCTACTTACCGAATATTTTAACAGTGACGATTTAATGAAAAGGGGCCTCCCTACCGTAACATACATTGCGGAAGCACTAAATGTATCACCCAGTTATTTAAGTGGGTTACTTAAAACATTAACTGGCCAAAGTACCCAGCAACATATACATGAAAAGCTGATTGAAAAAGCAAAAGAAAGATTATCTACCACAACTTTATCTGTAAGTGAAATAGCCTATACCTTAGGTTTTGAACATTCACAGTCGTTTAGCAAGTTATTTAAAAAGAAAACCAATCTTTCGCCTTTAGAATTCAGAAATGCATTTATTTAGCTAAATTATCCTAAAGAAAGCCAAACAGTAAAATATTCTTGGAAAGAAGTTTTGTTCAAATCAACTTATTGTTAACTTGGCACAGTTGATGCTTTTGTCTAAGGTATAGAAATGGCTCTTAATTGATAAATAAATACATATATGTTAATAATCAATAGTTTTGAAGAATATAAATCGCATTTAGGCAAAGAGTTAGGTATTTCTAATTGGCATAAAATAGATCAGGAACAGATTAATAAATTCGCTGATGCAACATTGGATCACCAATGGATTCATGTTGATAAAGAAAAAGCGGAAAGCGAAGGTCCATTTAAGGCTACAATAGCACATGGATATTTAACCTTATCGTTAATTCCATACTTATGGAAACAGATTGCCGATGTTCGCAACATTAAAATGGAAATAAACTACGGTATAGAGTCTTTTAGGTTTGGCCAGGCCGTTTTAGTTGACAGTGAGGTACAACTAAAGGCTAAGCTTAATTCGATAGCAAACTTGAGAGGTGTTACCAAAGTTGTTATTGAAGCTACGCTTATCATTAAAGATCAACCGAAACCAGCTTATACCGGGAATGTAGTATTCCTGTATCATTTTATATAACATATTTAAGATCGAATTTCACGACGCATAAACAGATAATAGGAAAGCGCAAAACAAGCTGCGGTTGCTCCTATAAGACCACTTACCTGAGGCCACACGATCATTAAGCTCTCTCTAAATGGCAAAGGCGCAGGTATTGCACCGGCCATTTGCTCCATCGTCATCGGGCCAAGACTTCGAACGGATGGCATCAGCATGGTTGTGCTCGCATCTGTATAAAGCTGGTTGGGTGCGATTCGCAACAGATCGAGGATAAACTCATTGTAACGCAGGATTTGGTCCTGACTCAAAAAACTGGGATCAGGCAGAATGGACCTGATTGCAAGGTTGACAATAATCTGGTAAAATACTGTAAAAAATAGCCATATACCTATAGCGGTAAGCGCTGAAGTAGCCGCTTGCCTGAACTTAATAGATAGTACGATAGACAAACTCAGCCAAAAGCCTACATAGATAAGGCTGATCACCACGAAGCCTAATATCCTTAACAGTTCCTGTGGCTCCATCCTTACCCCTGTCAGGATCAGACCTCCTCCTGTCATCAACAAAGTTAATACGAAGAATAAGGTGCCGACCATGATCATGGCACTTACAAACTTGGCCAGCAACAGGTTGTCCCTATAAAGGGGCTGTGCCATAATTCTTGTAAGCGTTCCGTTGTTCTGCTCTATATTGATCGCATCGAACCCCAGACTGATACCTAATAAGGGCCCAAGAAAGCTCAGAAACACATGGAAGGGCGGCGTGGAATTATCAGTGGTAGTTAATAACTTAAGGTATAGAAAAGTGTGATCCGGATCATTGGTATTGCTTATGGCTGAGCGGATATTACCTAAGGACACGTACATTGACCCAATGAACGTTAGTGTGATCAACCCGATCAGCACAATAAAGCGCCAGCTTCGGATATGATCTGCCATTTCCTTGTGAAGAACTACACCAAAGGGACTGGATTTCCGGATTCCTTTTGCGGTCTTATATATATTAATTTGACTGTTCATGGTTTTCAATTAATGTCTTCAAAATATTGTTGATAGATGTCATCCAGTCCATAGTCTTTTTGACGTACCCCAAGGATGTCGTATCCGTTTTCAACAAAAAAGCGGACCAGTGCCGGTGTAATGTTCTCTTTACATTCAAACACTATCGTTTCTTTATCCATTGTAATCTGTTTAATGGCTTCCCATTGCTCCAGTTCCTGTTGCAACGACCAGGGCTGAGGAATAGCATGTGCTGACTTTATAGATACAACATGTCCCATATGACCAAACAAATCGGCTGATAAGGTTTCTATATTGCCCTGGGCCAATAATTTGCCTTTTACAAAAATCCCTACCCGATCGCATACTTGCTGAACGTGATGTAAATGATGTGAAGAAAGCAGAACGGTCAATTCCTGCTCTTTGCTTAAACGCTTTATAAGTGTCAGAAACTCTTGTACGCCGCCCGGATCAATTCCCAGGGTTGGTTCATCAAGAATGATCACATCTGGTTGCTTAATTAATACTTCGGCCAGGCCAAGGCGTTGTTTCATACCTCGGGAGAAAGTTGATGTTTTCTTGGTCATCACCGAAGAAAGCCCAACAATCTCCATCAGTTCTGACGTTCGTATTCTGATTTCATTTTCGGAGAGGCCATTTAACCTTGCGATGTACTTTAGGTTTTCAAGCGCTGTCATGTTATCATAAAAGCCTAAACTATCGGGCATGTAACCTACTTTTCTTTTTACAGCAATAGGGTTACTTGTTGCATTATAGCCACAAACAAATGCAGTACCATCTGTTGGATCAGTAAGCCCCAGCATCATGAGTATAGTTGTGGTTTTACCTGCTCCGTTAGGCCCCAGCAGTCCAAAGATCTCGCCTTTACTGATATTGAGGCTCAGATCATCTACCGCTCTTTGAGGGCCATAACATTTGGTTAGGCCCTTCAGTTGTATTATAGGATCCTTCATTTCTTCTATCTTCTACCATACTTGCGGATCAGATAATATATCAGTGAAATGGCTAAGAGGATAACCAAAATACCGATCCACCCAGAGAGTAATGAGGTTGTAACAACCATCCTGAAGGCTGCCTGGGCGTTGCCATTACTATTTGTTGCGGTAAAGGTAGCAGCGTAGTCTCCTGCGATGGTCTTATCCGGAACTTTAAGCTTTGCAGTTACATTTACGCTTTTCCCCGGCTCCACTTGTTTAAGTTTGGCAGGTTCAAAGGAAGCTTCCCAATTAGTAGGCAATTGCGATGTGAGTTCAACATCATTCAATGGCAGCGTACCCGAGTTCTTTACCTCTAGAAGGATTTCCTTATGGTTACCGGAGGTAAGCTCTTCGCTCAGCTTCCCGGTTGGTGTAGTTAAGGTTATTCCATAGGACCCTTTTACAACTGCCTCCAGATTTAGGGACAGGGTATCCTTATTTGCAACTGCCTTTACAGGTATTTTGTACTTGCCGGGTGTGGTGCTTGCTGTGGCATTGATCTCTATAGATACATCTCGGGATGTACCCGGGTCAATATTTAAAGAGGCCACCTGATTACCATCTACCTTGTAACTGATCATCCAGCCGATCGGCAAACTCGTTTTGAACTCGTACAGGGCCTGCTTTGCAGATCCATTACGTAAGGTCGTATTGTAACGAAATGTCTCGTTCGTTGCGGCTTCGATATTGATCAGCCTTGCCGTAAAAGCTGATTTGCCGTCGATAGTTGCAACCTGACCTTGGGCATGCAATCCCGGGTGTAATCCAAAAAGGAATAGAAAAAACAATAAAGATTTGCACCTTCCATGAAGGTGGGTAAGTGAGAAATTTACTAACATGATCTAAACACTAGAATTTATAATAATAGCCTAAAAAAATGTCGGTTCAATAGTTTGTCTGTGAGAGCAAATCAAAAAAACAAAATAAAATTTTCAAACTGATTTAACATTTTTTAACATTTATAGGTCCTCAGCCAATTAATACGATTTCAACAAACAATCATGTACATCCATTGAAAACTACGGATCAATCCCAAAACTACCAGAGTGAGTGCTGTAGGTTTAAAAGTCGACGTTTAGAAACGGAAAAAGCCGTTCTTCTTATCGAAAAACGGCTTTTTTGTTAGTGGGCCATGATGGGCTCGAACCATCGACCAAAAGATTATGAGTCTTCTACTCTAACCAACTGAGCTAATGGCCCTGTAAAATCTTATTAGATTTTGCGAGTGCAATGTTACATATTTGTATCCAATTATGGAAACAGTTTTAGCACAAAAAATAAAAAATATTATTTTCGATTATGGCAACGTTATATTCGAAATAGACTTTGTAAGGACTCAAAATGCTCTTTTACAATTAGGTATAACCGATGTTCAGCAGTTCTTTGCCCATAAAAATCATAATGAAATTTTTAATGATTTTGAAACAGGATCTGTCTCTCCGGCCCAGTTTCGCATTAAAATACGCGAAGCAGCCAACAATCCAGGGCTGACAGACGAACAAATTGACAGCGCATGGAACAGTTTATTGATTGGTGTTCCCTCTGCTGCGGTACACGACACGCTGCTTAAAGTAAAAGAAAAATACCGCACTTTTCTACTTAGTAACAATAACGAAATTCATTACAACTGGATTGTAGATTACCTGAAACGGGAATATAATGTCGAGGATAATAACCACCTGTTTGAAAAAACATATTACTCTCAGCAAATGTTCCTTCGTAAACCAAATGTTGAGATATTTGAACAGGTCATCAAAGAAAACAACCTTATACCAGAGGAAACATTGTTTATTGATGACAGCCCACAGCATCTTGTTGGAGCTAAACTGGCAGGGCTTAATACACTTCTAATGGATAAGCACCCTAAAGATCTGGAGCAATTTTTAACTGATCATCATATCTTATAGTTAAATTTGCCGCATGACCGAAAAAAGATATAAATCTCTTAAGGAATTTTATCCTTTCTACCTGAGCGAACATAGTAATCTTACTAGTCGGATATTACATTTTATCGGAAGCCTGTTAGCCGTATTACTATTGTTTACCGCTGTATTGTTTCACGACTTACGCTTTATGATTGGCATTCCAATAGTTGGATATGGCTTTGCCTGGGTAGGTCATTTCTTTTTCGAAAAAAACAAACCTGCTACGTTTCAGTATCCGGCCTATAGTTTAGCCTGCGATTTCATTTTATTCTGGGACTTACTAACGGGGAGCCAGCCTTTTAAAGTAAAGAAGTAAATTTAACTTCACTCCGTCATCTCCTTTTAACCAAAGGAGATGACGTATTACAATCTTCTTCTTTTCTTTTCTTTTATAATCAACCCAAGCTCGCGGCTCGTTTGTCCGGCAATGGAAGTATTTTCCTGAGCTCTTCTGAAAAGATACGGCATTACCGCTTTAACTGGCCCGTAAGGCACGTATTTCGCTACGTTATACCCGGCGTCAGATAAGTTAAAGCTTAAATTATCACTCATTCCCAATAACTGGGCAAAATAAACATGAGGATGATTGTGCGCAATCTTATTCTGATCAAGCAAATCTGCCAATAACCTGCTGCTTTCTTCATTGTGAGTTCCGCAGACAAAAGCGATTTCATCAATATGAGCCATGCAATACCTTAACGACTCGTTATAATCAATATCAGATGCTTCTTTAGTAGGTTGTATTGGTGATGGATAACCCATTTCTTCAGCTCTTTTACGCTCCTTTTCCATGTAAGCACCTCTCACCATTTTAACCCCTAAAATATAGCCGGCAGCCTTCGCAATAAGGTGGTCTGCTTTTAAATCGGCAAGTTTATCATGACGGTACATCTGATAAGTGTTGTAAACAATAATGGTTTCTTTATTAAACAAACGCATCATCTCTACGGCAAGCTCATCAATTGTTTTCTGGATCCAGGTTTCTTCGGCATCAATCATTACAGGTACCTTTTTATCAAAGGCAGTTCTGCAGATCTTTTCGCAACGTTGCTTTACTTTTTCATATTCAGCTTCTTCATCTGATGTTAGTGCCTGTTTTGCATCCAACTTCTCAAGCAAAGCAAAACGGCCAATACCTGTAACTTTAAATACGGTAATTGGAATACGTTTGTCTTTAGCGGCCTGATCTATCGTTCTGATAATCTCTTCGCAGGTAAAATCAAAAACAGCTTCTTCATCTTCACCCTCTACAGAATAATCCAGAATGGTGCCTACTTTACCTGAATGAAGCTGCGTAATTGTTTCTGCACATTCGGCAATCGTTTCACCTCCGCAAAAGTGTTTAAAAATGGTGGCTTTAATAATACCCTTAATTGGTAAGCCAATGTTCAAAAAGAAATTGGTAACCGGAGGGCCAACTTTAGTTAAAAAATTACTGCTTATTATTTTAAAAAGCCAATAGGCGGCGTTTAATTCAGAGTTAGATTTGTTGCGGAAAGCAACTTCAGTATCATCAAAATTCAATGATTTTTTGGGGAATGTCTCCATTAGTGAATGTCAGTTAGTCAAATCGTTTGCAAAAGTATAAATTCCATAGCTACCACTGGTAGAACACACTATAAATAATTGTAATTTTGGCAGTAAAAAATTTTATCTAAGTTTGTCTTATAATGATACAATTTAAATTAGAAGGCGAATTCATTCCCCTTATTCAGTTGTTAAAAGCAACTGCACTTGTTCAAAGCGGTGGCGAAGCCCAAACTGTTGTTGAAGACGGTCTTGTAAAATATAACGGCAAGGTTGATTACCGCAAGCGATTGAAGGTGCGGGTTGGAGATGTAATTGATTTTATGGGTCAGAAAATAACAATCATTTAATGAACAAATTAAACAGTGCCGGACATACCATCCATTTTGAAGCAAATCTTGCCCCTCTGGTAGAAATTATAGAAAGCAGCAAATACAGCAAGATCTTTGTATTTGTGGATCGGAATACCGCAGAATTATGCTTACCTCAGTTCCAGGAAATGCTGGGAGATTTTACAGGATTTGATCTGATTGAAACAGATCCTGGCGAAGAGAACAAAAATATAGATTTTTGTATTGGCATCTGGAAAACACTATTGGATTTTGAGGCAGACCGCAAATGCTTGATGATAAATTTAGGCGGGGGCGTGATTACCGATATGGGTGGCTTTGTGGCTTCAACATATAAACGCGGGATAGATTTTATTAATATCCCTACTACCCTGCTTTCGCAGGTTGATGCATCGGTAGGTGGTAAAACCGGTATCGATGTAGATAATGTAAAAAATATGGTTGGAACGTTTACCCTTCCTCAAGCTGTATTTATTGAAACTTCCTTCCTTAAAACGCTGCCTAAAAGAGAACTGCTTTCTGGTTTTGCTGAAATGATTAAACATGGTTTAATTGTAGACAAAGACTATTATGCAGAATTGCAAAACAGCGATTACGAACAAATTGGGGCCAACGCTATTTACCGTTCGGTAGAGATAAAAAACGAGGTTGTAACAGAAGACCCTCATGAAAAAGGATTAAGAAAAATATTAAACTATGGGCATACTATAGGCCATGCGGTTGAAACCTATTCTTTAATAAACGATAAAAACCCTTTAACACATGGCGAGGCAATAGCCATAGGTATGATATGCGAAGGCTTCTTGTCGGCCAAAAACAATACGCTTAGCGAGGATGAGCTTAACAACATCGGTACCTATATTTTAAAATTATATCCTAAATATCACATTAAGGAAGAAAGTTTTGACCAATTATTGGAATTTATGCAAAGCGATAAAAAGAATGAAAACGGACAGATCATGTTCTCATTATTGAGCCGCATTGGAGCGTGTGATTTTAACTGCAGGGTATCAAAAAACGACATTTTGGATAGTTTTGCTTACCTAAACACCTTAACTTCCAAGTCAGAAAATGCCTAATATTTTGAACCACAACAAGAACCTTATAACAAACAATAAATAATTTTTTTAAATTAACTATTGACAAATTAAATTTTGTTAGTACATTTGGCGAAACGAAAAGAAAATTTTGAAAAATATCACTACATATTGGTTTGGTTACTTCTACTACTTTAGTAAGAGCCGGGACTAATATGCACTAGAATCTAATAAGATAAATGTATACGAAAAGTCCCGGTCTAAAGCCGGGACTTTTTTCGTTTAGAGAAAATAACAGTTATGATAATTTCATAACCATTAAAAAGGGAAAATATTCTAATGAAAAAAGGAACAAGAGTAGCAATTCAAGGCATTAAAGCTTCATTTCACGAAGAGGCCGCATTCAAGTTTTTCGGAAAAGACATTCAGACCATTGAATGTACTTCCTTTAAACACACATGCGAGGTTTTAGAAAACGATGGCGCAGACTTCGTGGTAATGGCAATTGAAAATTCAATAGCCGGAAGTCTTCTACCGAATTACACCTTAATACGTGAATACAATTTCGCTGTAGTTGGCGAAGTTTACCTGGCTATTCAACTTCACCTGATGGCACTGCCCGGTGTAAAGTTTGAGGATATCAAATATGCTACTTCCCACCCTATTGCTATTCGCCAATGCGTTGATTTCTTTGAAGATTACCCACAGATCCAGATCATAGAGAGCAATGATACTGCTGCCTGTGCGAAGCGCATTAAGGAAGAACAGCTTACAGATACAGTTGCTATAGCAAATACGCTTGCAGCGGAATTGTATGGGCTAAATATCATTGAAAGAAGAATTGAATCAAACAAGAAAAACTTTACCCGCTTTCTGATCCTTAAAAAAGGAACAGCTGAAGAAGGGGCTCCAATCAATAAAGCATCTATTTGCTTCCAGGTAAGTAACCATGTTGGTGCACTGGTTAAGGTGTTAAACATCTTTGCTGACCAGCAGGTTAACTTAAGCAAAATACAGAGCATGCCTGTGCTTGGCAAAAGAAATGAATATTACTTCTATGTAGATATGGAATGGAAAAACATGGAGGCTTATGATAAAGCTGTCCGCCAGGCCCTTAAATACACCGTGAACTTTAATATCATGGGTGAGTACCAGAAAAACGACAAAGTATAATTAGCATAAATAATCCAATTAAAATAAAATATTAACACATATAACCCCAAAACAATGAAATTACAATTAAACATTCAACCGCTTAACACCTGGCTTAACATCAACAATGAGCCTTTGATCATCTCAGGACCTTGTAGTGCAGAAACTGAAGAGCAATTATTAACTACAGCTCATTTATTGGCTGCAACAGGAAAAGTATCTGTTTTAAGAGCAGGTATCTGGAAACCACGTACTCGTCCTGGAGAATTCGAAGGAATTGGAAGTATAGGTTTAGAATGGTTAAAAAGAGCTAAGTTAGAAACTGGTTTACCAACAGCTGTAGAGGTTGCAAATGCTAAACACGTTGAAGAAGCTTTAGCTGCTGGTGTAGATATCCTTTGGATTGGTGCACGTTCAACAGTAAATCCATTCACAGTTCAGGAAATTGCTGACGCTTTAAAAGGTGTAGACATTCCTGTATTAGTTAAAAACCCTGTAAACCCTGATTTACAATTATGGGTTGGTGCTTTAGAGCGTATCAATGGCGCTGGTATCACTAAATTAGGTGCAATTCACCGTGGCTTCTCTTCATTCGAGAAAAGCTCGTTCCGTAACGAACCAATGTGGGAACTTGCTATCCAATTGAAAACATTATGCCCTGAGTTACCTATCATCAACGATCCAAGTCACATCTGTGGTAACAGAGAGTTAATTCCTTACATCTCTCAAAAAGCATTAGACTTAGATATGCAAGGTTTAATGATCGAGTCGCATGTTGATCCTTCTGTTGCGTGGACTGATGCTAAACAACAAGTAACTCCAGCTGCTTTAGCTGAGTTGGTTGATCGCTTAACAGTTCGTGAACCAGAAACTAAAAATGAAGCGATCTCTGATCAATTAGCTGAATTCCGTAAGCAAATCGATAAAATTGACGACATCTTATTACAAAAATTAGGTGAGCGTATGTCTATCGTTGCTAAAATCGGTGAGTACAAACGCGATAACCAGGTTACAATTTTACAGGTTAACCGTTGGGATGCCATCATTCAAAAAGGTATCTCATTTGCAAAAGCACTAAAGTTAGATTTAAACTTTACTGAGAAATTTTTGGAACTTGTTCATGGTGAGTCTATCCGTAAACAAACTGAGATCATGAACGCAGGCAAAGCCGAAAAAGGAATTGCAGCAGAAGCACACACAGAAGTTAAGTCTTAATAATGAGTAAACATGCGCTTGTTTCTTTTAAAGGAAGCAAACAAATAGATACAGAAATTACACTTACAGGCTCTAAGAGTGAGTGTAACAGAGCATTAATTATCAGCTCTTTGAGTAAGGGGACTGTAAAGGTTGATAATATGTCTAATGCTGCTGATACTGTTACTTTAAACAGTATATTAAATAATATCTCGCAAAGCAACCCACATCAACAAACCGTTGATGTGGGCCCTGCGGGTACTGCAATGCGTTTTTTAACAGCCATGCTCTCTACCCTACCTGGTAATTTTTTATTAACAGGAACAGAAAGAATGAAACAACGCCCCATTGGTATTCTTGCTGAAGCATTAAAAAACATCGGTGCTGATATTACTTACCTTGAACAAGATGGATTCCCTCCGTTAAACATCAATGGTCCGTTAAAACAAAGCACTGATACCGTTAAGATTAAAGGTGATATAAGTAGTCAGTATATTTCAGCTTTATTAATGATTGCGCCTATTTTACCGCTAGGTTTAACGCTACAGATTGAAGGTGAGTTAACCTCTCTTCCTTATGTTAAAATGACGTTAGACATGCTTCAGGAAGCTGGTATTGTGCATGAATGGTCTGGAAACAACATTACCATTAAACCACAGACTTTTGAAGCGGCTACACTTGCAGTAGAACCCGACTGGAGTGCAGCTTCTTATTGGTATAGCATAGCAGCGCTTGCTGAAAATGCACAGATCGGTTTGCCTTATCTAAAAGATAAAAGCTTGCAAGGCGATAGTCGTATCAGAGAAATTATGAGTGCCTTTGGGGTACAAACAGCAAAAACCAGCAAAGGAATTAACCTTACAACCACTGAAACAAACTTTAATGATGATATTCTTGATCTAAAAGATTGTCCGGATTTAGCACAAACCATTATTGTATGTGCCGCTGCTTTAAGAAAAAACCTTAAATTCACGGGTCTGGAAACCTTAAAGATCAAAGAAACTGATCGTGTTTTGGCTTTACAAAATGAGCTTTCAAAGATTGGTGTAACCTTAAATGAAGACAACTTTATTTATACACTGAACTGCGATCAGCTAAACTTCCCTGAAAGGGTATCTTTTGCTACTTACGAAGACCATAGAATGGCGATGGCTTTTGCTCCGCTTAGTCTGGTCATAAACGAAGTTGTTCTGGAAGAAATGGATGTTGTAGAAAAATCTTATCCTGATTTCTGGAAAGATTTAGTAAAAGCAGGGTTTACAGTTACAGAGATTTAATTAAAAACATAAAATAATTCTAAAATGGCAGGCAACACATTCGGGCAATTATTTCGCATCACTACCTTTGGGGAATCACATGGTGTGGCCATTGGTGTTATTCTGGATGGATGTCCGGCGCAATTGCCCATCGATCTTGATTTTATTCAATCAGAGTTAGATAAACGCAAACCGGGGCAATCTAAGATTACTACTCAACGAAAGGAGAGCGATACCGTGCAGATTCTTTCAGGAACATTTGAAGGAAAAAGTACAGGTACGCCAATTGCAATGCTTATTCCAAACGAGGATCAGCGCAGTAAAGATTATAGCCACAATACTGATGTTTATCGCCCCTCTCATGCCGATTATACTTATGATGCTAAATATGGCATTCGTGATCACCGTGGCGGCGGACGCTCCTCAGCTCGTGAAACAGCTGCCCGCGTTGCAGCAGGAGCTATTGCCAAGTTGTTGTTAAAACATCATGGTATTGAAGTTTTTGCACACGTATCTTCAGTAGGCAAAATCGAAGCACCTAATCTTGAAAGTAAAAACATCGCTGATTTGCTAGCTATCCGCGAAGAAAACATCGTTCGCTGTGCAGATCCCGCTATCGCAAATCAAATGATCGAATTTATTGATGGCGTTCGCAAGGATGGCGATACAGTAGGCGGAAAGATCAATTGTATTGTTAAAAACTGCCCTGTTGGCTTAGGTGAACCTGTATTTGATAAACTTCATGCAGATCTGGGTAAAGCTATGCTAAGCATTAATGCTGTTCACGGTTTTGAATATGGGTCTGGATTTAGCGGAAGCGAAATGAGGGGATCAGAGCATAACGATATCTTTTTAGCAAATGAAGGTCGGCCTAAAACGCTTACCAACTTCTCTGGTGGAATCCAGGGAGGTATTTCTAACGGAATGGAAATCAATTTCACAGTAGCCTTTAAACCGGTTGCAACAATTATGCACAATCAGCAAACCATAAATGCTGCAGGCGAAGCTGCAGAAATTAAAGGTAAAGGCCGACACGATCCATGTGTTGTACCTCGTGCAGTTGTAATTGTTGAGGCAATGGCAGCATTAGTGCTAGCCGATCATTTGCTTCGAAACAGATCAAGCAAATTAGCATAACAGAAAATCAACAAAGTTAATTTAGACTCTCCTTAGATCATGGTCTAAGGAGAGTCTAAGTTGACTCTGATCAGAGTCTGAGATAACTCTGAAGAGTTATCTTCTCTGGCAAGTCTGTTTTTAGAATATAGAAGGGTATTTTGATGCGTTATTGTCGTGCATAATTTGATACACGGTTTCAATAATATCATCAACAGATGGCTTACTAAAATAATCTCCATCTGATCCATAAGGCGGACGGTGAGCTTTAGCAGTAAGCGTTCTTGGCTGTCCGTCTAAATGGTAATAACCATTTTGCGCTTCAAGTACCTGTTGTAAAATAAATGCAGCGCCTCCACCCGGAACATCTTCATCAACTACCAATAACTTATTTGTTTTCTTTAAAGATTCTGCACAAATCCGTTTTGTATCAAAAGGAAGTAGTGTTTGAGGATCGATTATTTCAACTGAAATCCCTAACTGGGCTAATTCTTCTGCTGCTTCTTCAACAACTCTTAAAGTAGCTCCATAAGATACAATGGTAACATCAGTTCCTGTTCTTACGATCTCTGCCTCTCCAAGAGGAACAGTGTATTCGCCAACATTTTCCGGTAGTTTTTCTTTTAACCTGTATCCATTCAGACATTCAATAACCAGAGCAGGTTCATCAGATCTGAATAAGGTATTGTAAATACCTGCAGCCTGTGTCATATTACGCGGAACGCATATATGCAAACCTCTTAATGAGCCCAAAATCATAGACATTGGAGATCCTGAATGCCACACGCCTTCTAACCTATGTCCACGGGTTCTGATGATAACAGGCGCTTTTTGACCGGCTTTAGTCCTATAAGATAAGCTTGCCAGGTCATCACTTAAAATATTAAGTGCATATAGTAAATAATCGAGGTACTGAATCTCTGCAATAGGKTTTAAACCGCGCAAAGCCAGACCAATACCCTGACCAATAATTGTCATTTCTCTAATACCGGTATCAGTGATCCTTAAATCACCATACTTGGCTTGCAGGCCTGCAAAACCCTGGTTTACGTCGCCTATTGCGCCTAAATCTTCACCAAAGGCTACTAAACGCTCATCGCGTGCAAAATTAGCGTCAAAGCAAGCGTTCAGTAATTCACGGCCGTCTACCATTTTACTTTCCTCAGTGTATTCGGGAGCCACCTGTTTAACCAATAACGGACTTTCTATACCATCGGTAAATAGCTTAGAATTGTACCTGTCTTCGTTTAAAGAGGCCTGGCTATTATACCAGTTTATCAGTTTGTCTCTCTCTGGAGAAGGGTTATTAATGCTAAGACGTAATGTTTTTCTTGCTGAAGAAACAACCTCCTTACGCAATGCATCGGGCGTACTGGCAAGTAGTGAAGCAATTTTACTGATAGCAGGATTGCCGTTGGCAATTCTGTTGATCATATCGATTACCTCTTCCTTCTCTACTTTAATGGTAGCTAAGAATTCATTCCATGCCTCTCGTTGGGTTTCACGTACAAGTTTCTTTGCAGTTGCTTCCAGCTCAGTAATTTCTTCTTCTGTAATAATAGCTGATTCAAGCATCCACTTACGCATCTGCAGGTTGCAGTCATACTCACGCTCCCACTCCAAGCGATCTTTATCTTTATAACGCTCATGAGAACCGGAAGTAGAGTGTCCTTGTGGTTGAGTGACCTCTGTAACATGTATCAAAACGGGAACATGTTCAGTTCTGCATACATCTATAGCACGCTGATAGGTTTCGCACAGTGCCGGATAATCCCAGCCTCTTACTTTAAATATTTCGTAGCCGGCTGCATCTTCATCTCTTTGAAATCCTTTTAGAATTTCTGAAATATCCTCTTTAGTAGTTTGATACTTGGCAGGAACTGAGATTCCATAAGCATCATCCCAGATAGACATAGCCATTGGAATTTGGAGAACACCTGCAGCATTAATAGCTTCAAAAAACACCCCCTCGGAAGTAGAGGCATTACCAATGGTACCAAACGCAACTTCATTGCCGTTTACCGAGAAATTTTTAAGATAACTTAAGTCGGGATTTTGCCTGTATAATTTGGAAGCATAGGCCAAACCTACTAAACGGGCCATTTGACCACCGGTTGGCGCAATATCAGACGAAGAGTTTTTCATCTCCGTCAGGTCTTTCCAGCTACCGTCTTCATTAAGTGAACGGGTAGCAAAGTGACAATTCATTTGTCGCCCGGCAGATGCAGGATCAGCCTCAACACTTGGGTTTGCGTATAACTGAGCAAAAAACTCTTTTAGTGTACAAATTCCGGTTGCAAAGGCAAAAGTCTGATCTCTATAGTAGCCAGATCGCCAATCGCCATTTTTAAAAGCTTTGGCCATTGCTATCTGAGGAATCTCCTTACCATCACCAAATATTCCAAACTTCGCCTTACCCGTCAACACTTCTTTACGTCCTAATAAACTAGCTTGTCTACTCTCGTAAGCTATTTTATAGTCGTTAATAACAATCGTTTTGAAATCATCAAAACTTAACTCTGAAGCATCAATTGGGTTCGTTGTAAGTTTACTATTTGGCGTCATAAGCAAATCAGTTATGGGGCAAAGATACATAAATTCTAAAGTATGACTTAACGGTGTGAGTTAATTTATATATTGGAATACTTTTTGAATTATCGTTTAAAACATTAAATTTGTTTTAAAACCCACATAAGATGAAAAAGTTATTATTACTATTTACATTAATTTTAGGAATAAGTGTTGCATCAAATGCTCAATCTAAACCAGCGGAGTTTAAATTTGACAAAGAGACTTATGACTTTGGAAAAATCCCTTTGAACAAACCTGCTTCTGTAGATTTTAAATTCACTAATATAGGAGATCAACCATTGATCCTTAGCAAAGTTGAAACAACTTGTGGCTGTACAGTACCTGAATACACCAAAACTCCAATCAAAAAAGGAGAAACAGGAACAATTAAAGTTACTTATAACCCTACTGCAGCACTTCCATTTAGCAAAAGCATTACTATAACTTCTAATGCTAAAACAACTACTAAAGTTCTTTACATCAAAGGCGAAACTGTAGCTGGAAGCACTAAATAGAATCCAATAAAGATATTTCTAAGAAAAGACCTCGTTAATCAACGAGGTTTTTTACTTTTGTACCATGCCAAGGATTTCAGAGAAAGGGGTACAAATGCCCGCTTCGCCAATTAGAAAATTAACCCCGTTTGCTGATCAGGCAAAGAGGGACGGAAAAAAGGTGTACCATTTAAATATTGGACAACCTGACATAGCGACGCCGGAAGTGATGTTAAATGCCATCAAAAATATTACATTCAATGTGTGGGCCTATACTCCTTCTGAAGGTACACTGACCTATAGAACTAAACTTGCCGAATACTATAATAAACTTGGGTACAACATTACCCCTGAAGATATTTTGGTAACTGTAGGCGGATCTGAAGCTATCACCATAGCCATGCAGACCTGTATTAACGAAGGCGACGAAATTATTGTTCCTGAGCCTTTTTATGCCAACTATAATGGGTTTGCTTGCATGAGTAATGTGGTTGTAAAACCAATATTATCGCATATAGAAAATGGTTTTGCACTCCCTCCAATAGCTGATTTTGAAAAGTTAATTACCGATAAAACCAGGGGTATTATTATTTGCAATCCAAATAATCCTACAGGTTATTTATACTCAAGGGAAGAGCTGGAAGCCCTTAAAGCTCTTTGCTTAAAATATGACCTTTTCTTGTTTTCTGACGAGGCTTACAGAGAGTTTTGCTATGATGGCAGAGAATTTATCTCTCCTTTATACCTCGATGGAATAGATGAAAATGTAGTGGTAATAGATACCGTTTCTAAACGCTACAGTGCTTGTGGTGCAAGATTAGGTTGTATTATCACTAAGAACAAAGAAGTAATCCAATCGGCATTAAAATTTGCCCAGGCCAGATTAAGTCCGGGTATGGTTGAACAAATTGCCGGAACAGCAGCAGTTGATACCCCTGATAGCTATTTTGAGGAGGTAAACAAAGAATATACCTTAAGAAGAGATACATTGGTAAAAAGGTTAAATGCTATCGAAGGAGTGTTTTGCCCTAATCCGGGCGGTGCTTTTTATGTTGTAGCTAGATTACCAATAGATGATGCTGATCAATTTTGTCAGTGGATACTGGAAAGCTTTACTCATGATGGCGCAACCGTTATGATGGCTCCTGCTACCGGGTTTTATTCGACTGAAGGTTATGGAAAAAACGAGGTTAGAATGGCTTATGTCTTAAATACCGCCGACCTTAATAGTGCTATGGATTGTCTGGATATTGCATTAAAACAATATCCTGGTAGAACTATGGCATAATTTTAGTACTTTTGTATCTAAGCTGATGGTTTGAAAGGAGTAGTTAACCACACACCATCAGCACATATAATGGGCTCGTTCTGGATTTGACAGGGTGGCGCTGAGTATGTAAGCATGCAGTGCGTTGTACGGAGAGCACTTAAAAGATAACGTTCAAACTATAATTGGCGAAAATAACTACGCCTTAGCTGCCTAATTTAGAATTAGATAAGCTTTTGTTCCTCTAGCTGCTGCATCGTTAGGCTAGAATCCGGAGCATCGAAATAACGAAGCTGGCATTTGTAAGGTACGCTACATTTGTGAGATAAAGTACCTAAGGTGAAAGGTTAGGTCGGTTTCCAGCCCGCCAGATCCCTACAATTAATTGGAAAATAAGCATGAAGAAAGCATAATTTATCACACAACTGGACAAGGGTTCGACTCCCTTCGGGTCCACGGATTAAATGGAAAGGAGTGGTTAAGACAAGTTCTAAACCACTCCTTTCTTGTTTCAAAGCATTTTTTCTATATTTACTTGCTGCACCTAACCACAATATCCAACGCATTTTATTTACACCAAGGAAACACCATAAGTAAAAACCCATTTACACCATGAAAGCCAGTCTTAAGGTCCACATGTACACATCTAAACTTTACACCGATAATACGCATCCAATCGTGCTACAGTACATTATTGATGGTCGGGTTAAGAAGAAAGTTATTGCCAGGTGTAAATCAGATAACTGGAATTTCAAAACCAATCGAGTAAAAACAAATGTTACCAATGCTGCTCGTATCAATTCCTATATTTCAACGGAGTACGCAAAAGCTGAAAAGGAACTATACGATCTGAAGTCTGGTGATTTGCGTATTTCAGATATTTTCTCAGAAAAACGGAGGCTTACTTTGGGTGAAGCAATAGAATTAGAACTGGAACGGTTGAAGGCTGAATTTAAGTCAGGATATTATGACAAGATTTCTGCTTTAAAAAAACAAGTTAAAACGGGCGTACTATTATCTGATATCGATGAGAAGTGGTTTGATAACCTGATATCCAACTATGTATCTAAGGGGAATAAAAATAATACGATTATCATGAAGATTAAGCAGCTTCGTGGGATTATATTAAGATATTCAGATAAAGGCGTAACCAGGGAGATTAAACAGGTTAAAGTAGCATCAGAAAAAACAATAAAACTTAAACTAACCAGCGTTGAATTAAAGGCATTGGAAGAATTAAAATTACCTGATGATGATCTGCTTACCGCCACGCGTGATATTTTCCTTATGCAGGTATATTTGCGTGGGATAAGAGTTGGAGACTTACTACAAGCAGAGGCAAAACAATTTGAAGATGGCCGGTTTATGTATACGGCAGATAAGACCGGGAAGGGATTAACGATAAAACTAATACCCCGCGCTCAGGAGATATTGGATAAGTATTCTGGCAAGCACGATAAGCTATTTCCATTTTTTACATGGAGGCCTAATAAAAAGCTATCAAAGTTTGAAAACGAACGGGCCAGGTTGAAGCATAAAGAAGTATGTACAACAGCTGTTAATAAGAATTTGAAGGTACTGGCGGTCATGGCCGGAATTAAAAAACCCTTATCCTCTCACATTGCGAAACATACTTTTGCTCGTATGGCTATCGATAAGATTAATAATCCAATGGTAACAATGGAATTATTAGGACATAGTACATTGGCTGTACACCAGATCTACTTAAATGATATAAGGCAAGATGATGTGTTGGATAAAGCTGCAGATGATATTTTTGGGGATTAATAGCATACCATTGATTTAAAACTATGTTATTTTTAATAACAAAGGAGTTAGGTAAAGAATTTCTCCTCGATTCTCTTTAAATACCTCTCATAATATTCTATACCTAATTCCGCTATCTCTATTGGGTCTTTGTGCCTTTTTATTGGCTGTCCATTATGCGCATTAGGTGGAGTAAATGCCACACCTCTATTTACAACGCTTATCGCTTCTATTCTGCCAGGAACAGCAATGATATCTATTGGATCTCCATCGTAGGTTTCCAAAACATTGTCTACAATTACCATTTGTTTTATGTGTAGGTCGCCACTTTTCGATGGTCTGATATTAACCCTATCTTGCTGTTTTACTACAACCTCCTGAATTGAGTGGTTATCTGAATCGCGCGCTTGATTCAAGTATTGTAATAGCGGGTCAGTTTTTCTAGCTTTAACATATGACCCGCGCCATGGTATAAATTTGTTTTTTATATGGTCACATTCGAATTCGGACTTTTGCCATGATTTTTCTATATAATTTAAAAAATCCCTCCAATAACTTTCAAATTTTACTGGGTTTGACTCTCCTTTCATTTCTTCCAGCCTTTGTTTGGCTTTTTCTAATTCTGTTCGAGACGCTTTTAGAACTTGTGACATATACTTGGTTTTTAATAAAATTAACCAAAAAATAATCTGATAGCAATTACAAATCTGTTTAAAATTTTATATTTAAGCTTAGTGTAATCGGGCGCCTATAACAAATTACATAAAACAGTCTAATTCCATTAACGTTTCCAATACCATATCGATGCTCCTACTACCAAAAATCCTATTAACCAAGTCCACCAAGGAATATGTATCGGATCTTTATCAACGATACTTGAACCCTCTTCATGCTTGTTACTAGCCTTACTCATCCCCTTAACATTGGACGATGAGGTTATATCATTTGCCTTAATTATCGTCCTATCAAACTTAATCGGTATGAGCTGTGGATGTAGCGTAGCCTTAGTTGTTAATATCCCCGTCAATGGATCTAATGTCAACTGAACATCTACCAGATCGCTTTGTATAGCCATGATACCACTAACTAAGCTATCCTTATTTAAATATACCGGCTGCTGAACAACTTTACCAGGAACATTAATCACAGTATCTGCTTGTTCTTTAATCGTAGTAATGGTTTTATCAATAGTCAGCCCTACACTATCCCGCTTAGTTTCAGTTTGACTGGTAAGGATAGAATACTGTTTTGATTTGAACACCTTTCGGAATGCCCCGCAACCACTGCATGCAAGTAGGCCGATCACGAATAATAGGTAGACTATCCGTTTCATGGTTTTTCGATTATAACACCCAACTCCTGAAATATTGTATTTATACTATCGACTTTCGTATTGATTGGAACAACTACTCGTTGGTAGGGTTTCAATGGTTCAACGTAAATCGGTTTGGCCCCGGCCAACAATAATGCAAACAGGGGTAATATTAAAATCCATTTCATTTCTTGATTTTTTTATTGATGTATTTTTCTTTAAATGAATTAACTGTTTCATTGAGTTTTCTAAATGAAGTATCTGCAGTTTTATTTAAACTATCTTGTTGGGCTTGTATGGGAAGCATCTGCTCAGTAACCTTTGAGTTCACGCGTTGCTCAACGGCCTTGTTGATCTTTTCATTGAGGGTGGTGATATCAGCAATTCTCAATTGTTGCAAATCATTGTTGATACTGAACTGCCAGAAGTTTAAAGCAACAGAGAGAATGAGAATAGTCCCTTGGACGTTCTTTTGTATTGCTCCAAACAAGCGGTCAAACATCCGTTCGATCCATGCACCTTTACGATCGATCATATCTTGTTTGCTACCAGGGACAGGGGATTGATTTTCTTCCATTAGGCCTCACTAAGTTTAGCCGGTGTTCCGTCTAGGTTTGCGTAATAATGTTTTTTAACTCCCAATGGCTGGCTTGAATTCCATATTGCCCTGCGAGCATGAGTTACCTCTGATTTTAGCATCCATCCAGGGCATACCATATTTGACTGATTACCGCCATAAGTACGAAAGTATTTATCGTTCTCGCCAATACAATAGGTCACATGATTACCACCAACCCTGCTTTTAATCAATGTATCGCCAACGCATACGTCTTTAATCTCTACTTTTCGTCCCCAAGTAGCCCACCAAATAGCAGCAGCAACTTGTGGAGCAGGCAATTTTAACCAGCCTGATCTAAGGGCACAAATACCTTTAAAAACGCCACACCAGGGCGACTCATCGGTTTTGATCCAACCAAATATCCCTAACTCTTTTAGCCATCCAATAATTGTTGGGTTATGCTTTTCCCCTGCAATTTCGGTTAACCCATTATGTCGTAATGCTTCTTGTAATTCCTTAGGAAGGTTAGGCTCTGTATTTAGCCATGAATCTATGCCAGTAAATAATTTTCCCATTGTATAAACCACCTTTTTAGGTGTTACACAAATTTACCTCCACGAACCTAACTATACGGATTGTGAGGCTTACTTGAAAGTGTTGGTAAGTTTAAAGCTTGGCTAACTCAATACCCAATTCATTCAGAACCCTCTTTGCGAGTTCATTATCCTTTTGAGTCCAGGTTCTTCCATCGGTTCCGTTTAACTTCCTGCTAAGATAAGTCTTTGCTGATTTATTATCAGGCCACATCTTTCTTGCAATGTATCCTAAATCCACGGCTGTTTGTTCAATAATGTACTTTTTGAAGTCCATATTCAAATATAGCAAATACATCTGTGAAAATAAAGTTTCACAAACACTTGATAATGTGAAACAATAGTTGCACATTTAATCTATGAAAACAATTGTATTAGCAGTATGTGTGATTCTAGGTGTTACCAGCTGCGAAAAGAAATGCGATAAGCCAGAAATTAATAGCGATGCTGTGCATAAAGTGATTAATAGTAAGAAGATATCTTAAGTTGGACTTGTTATCAAACCATTTTTCACTCTTAGGAAAGCGTTTGTACCAACGCCATTCAAATACTCGATATCGCCAGTGAAAACCGGATCTCCATCTAAAGTTATATCTCCACCTATTTCTACGTTGCCTGCAACAGTGAAATCTCCTGTCGTGGTAATGCCGTCCTTTGATATTGTTGTTTGTTCTGCATCATCAAAGCCTGCCTTAAACACTCCATTTGTAGAAATCTCTTTTCTTCCGAATGTTGAATATCCATTAGCATCTGTAGGAGAAACTCCAACCGACACTCCGGGCCCTAAAATAGCATAGGTATATCTAAACTCCCCAGGTGTTCCTGTTGGTTTCTTCCATAAGTAATCCTTGGGATATGACCCATCTGGATTTAGTACTGGTGCATCATATGTCTGATATGTCCCCTCGATAGCACTATCATCATCCAACTGTATCAACACCTGCTCCAAGGCATTGTATATCTCTATATTATTCTCTGATTCCAGTATCTGTACCCGCTTTCCTGTGGCTTTGGTCCTAAGGTTTTGAACAATTAAATCAATAAACTCAGCAGAAGTAGCTATTATTTTACCGTTCAACACCACCCCCTCCTCAGTAAATGCGATTTGAGCCAATATATTTTGAAAGTTGAAGGTGCCCTTATCAAGGTTAATATTGCTTACTCCATTATTGGCCACAATCTCACCGGTTGCAATTTGCCCACCAGTAACCCTTGTATACCCCCTTAACGAAGTAAAAAACCTATCACCATCGATAATCGAACTTATCACCCCAAACGGGAAGTAATATAACAAAGGATCCGATTCAACAGCAATCTTAGTAGGCGACTTTATGACCTGAGCACTATTGGCAGCCCGTGAAGCACGTATATAAATATAGTATGGAATATCATCTACAAGGCTGGCTGTTAGTCCTGTCACATCCCAAATACCTTTATGCTCAGTATACTGTTCATGAAACACATGTCCATCAGTAGCAATGAAATCTGTTAGGGTTGTGGTACTGGTTATATTAGTTTGATACGCCCCTCCATCAACAGTGATCAACAACATTTCCGCTTTCAACGTATCTAGCAATGTAGTCAACTGCATGGTAGTTTTCCAGTTCTCTCGGCTACGCTGAACATTCATGATCTTATTGAGGTTCAATGCTTTCTTAACCTTAGCAGTTTCATTGTATTGTCTTACGATCTCTGCAGAATTAACCACATCAGACAATTGCATGGATAGGTATTTGAACTCCTCATGCAAATCCCTAACATATCCAATCATCCGGATATCCTTGTTAAGTAACAAGTCAAGATCTTTCACCCCGTAGAAATCACCTAAGCGTAAAACAGTGCTATTTCGTTCAAAGTAGAAGTGGTCAGGCAATACTTCGTAAGCTGTTTTAGGTGGTGCATTTTTAGTTACATACTCTGCTCCTGCTGTCAATAACCTATTACTAGCATCAGTAACGTAGGAATCAGGCATTTCAATATCGAAGATGTAATACGTATCACCAACCTGTGGATGCAAAGTATCATTTGGCAGGGACTCTTTTTCTAAATCACTTTTAACAATGGTGATTTGCTTGGTAGTTGGATTATACCCCCCTTTTTGAATCTCAAAGTTGTAGCCGGTAAGTGAACCAGACAAGAATGAAATCTTAGCTGATAAACCTGGTAATAGTTGCTCATTGATATCAAAGTCTAAACCACTATCGCTGAATTTGAATATACCATCTATAGCGCTGATTGTACCTATTCGTTCCGGACGTATATCATCAAACACCACATCAGCCTCAATTTCATCAGGGCCGTATTTCGTACTCTGAATGAAGTCCATACCAGCAGGTAATTGTAATCGCTTCTGGCCAAACCTATAATCAGCAGGTAGGTTTTGAGTTGAACCTTGAACAAACAATCTGCTGAACACATTGCTTGAATCAACATTGGTTCTACGTAAGCCACCCTTTAATCCTTTATCATATCCGTATTCAAACTTATACCCCGTAACTTCACCGCGTTTTGCAAAATGAATAACCTGATTGGTTACGCTCCACTCTGTTTTAAAAGCCTCACAAATCTGGCTCATGGCTTGTAGAATGTTTTCTCCGGAGAAGGACAAAGTTTGCATTTCAGACTCATCACAATCCCCAATGGTCCAGCCAGCAAGGTTTCGATTGGCATTGACAACAATCATCGTCAGGAAGTCTAACAAAGTTCCCGTAAACTGCCACTCTATAACTTTAAGTTGGTTTTCGCCATCATATCCCCTGAACTTCCATTTGCTCAATTTATACCATTGCGCTTTGAAGGTTAGACTGTAGTCGAAATTTTGAGTGTGGTTTTTAGTTGGCTCAGCCAATTCATACAACTCATAACGTTCTCCCCATACATCAACATAATCCCCAATTTGGAAGTGAATAGCATTCGGTACATTGAAGGACATAGGCACAATATCCTTTGTCATGATCTCCTTTTCCTGCTGTCCAGTCGGCCTTATATTAGCAATCTCGTATGTATTTCGTTTGATGGAGTAGTTCACATACAAAAATACCTTTGGTATAAAGGGTAGAGGACTTGTGAAGCTTACTTGGAATGATTGGTAAGGAATGCGTATATTCAATACCTAATTCTAAATTAATGGAGGCCATATTTATAAGTAAAATTGATAATCTAATTATCAGAGAGCTTTTTTCTTTTACCCACATGGGTTTAACATATACTAATGATAAAAAACTTGTTGAGAATCTAACTACTAACAAATTATTTATTGAACAAATTGGCACTCAAGCGTACAAAAACCTAATGAATGCTGATTTTTTTATAATAAGGAAAGAGATTATACATGATGAAGAAAAGCTAATATTACCTGAAAGATTTCGTAAATTTTCTGAGGCGTCCAGAAGTTCCTTGCCCATCTTTTGGATGTTTACAGATAATAGCATTTTCTGTCCTTTTTCCGCGGTACTTCATCCGCTGTTCACCTCCACAAATTACACTCTTTCCCTTAATTCAAATGCATCAGGACTATTCGATAAGATAACATACAGACCAGAGCAGCTTATTGAACAGTTAATCCAATCTAAGCAGATTTTATCATTCAAACTACAAGAGTTTAAACGTCCAGATATTAAAAATCCGCATGAAGATGTCTTAGGAAAGATGATGGGCTCTAAAATAAGTTAATGCTACCTATCCCGTATTAAAAATATCGTTCTACGCAGGAGCATTAGAATGCTTATTCACAACGGACGGAAGCGAAATATCTCACAAAGTTGCTGAACGTGTAGCATTCTATATACATCAAGAAGCCTCAAAAACTAAAAAAGAGATATACAAAACAGTAAAAGATATTTACGATGTAAGATCTAAGTTTATGCATGGTCAAGCATTGGATAGCAAAAAACATAAAGACAACCAGGTGCTGATTGACTTTTCGATATCGATTGATCATATCCTTAGATTAATAATGCAAAAAATAGTATTTAAAGACTCCGATATTTTTCTGGACAATACTAATCTTGAAGCATTTTTCAAAGACTTAGTTTTGGGTGAAGATTGATATTGTTAATTTTTCCAAATTAAACGCTCTTTTATGAAAAAAGGAAAAGAATACGAATTACTAGTTGAACAAATCTATAAGGAGTTAGAAGGCGATGCAATCATAACTCAAGATGACCATATTTTTGGATTGGATACAGGAATCGAACGGMAAATAGACTTATCAATTAGATCTAAAATATTAGATATAGATATATTAATAATAGTGCAAGTCAAAGATTGGACAAGAAAGGCAGACGTGAATACAATCGGTCAATTTAAGTCGGTTATAAAAGATGTTAGGGCTCAAAAAGGTATTTTAATTTGTAATACTGGCTTTTCTGTGCCAGCTATTGATTATGCAAAAAAGGAAAGAATTGAGGTTTATTCTGCTCATTCAGCTATTAAAAAGAAATGGTCAATGGAACTATCCATACCCGTGATAAAGACAGAGCACGCTTGTTTTTTAAACTTTTTAGCATCCCTCGAGAATGCACCTACAGAATGTAATAAAATTGATGACTTCAGTTACATTTTTATGAAGGATGGAATTATTTTAGGGAGATCCGAAATGTACAAAAGATACTTTATTAACAGGCAACCAATCGATAAAAGTGGTAAGTTAATTTACTTCGACGTAGATCCAGAAGGACTGTTTTGCATTAATCCAACAAGCGGGATCTCGACAGCGGTCGTACGTCTGCAAATAGTATATCGATATGAAGGTCATGATGTAAAATCAACCTCAATTTCACCTGCTGACTACAGAGTATTAAAAAATCATTTAAATGAAGAAATTATTACTTCACATGTCGAAATATCACCTTCATTATTCCCAAAATTAATAGGTGGTTCAACTTGGACTACTAAAGACATATCAAATTTTGATAAAAACCAAGCCCATCTAGAAGTTGTAGCATTTAGGTATTCTGAACTATACATGTATAGTTTAGGGTTTAGGCCTGCCCAAGTGAATAGAAAATAAACTACTAAACCACTACCAAATTAGCCTGACCACTCTCTGATATTATACCTACTCTGTAATCATTACCAGCAGGGACAACAACCGAATGAGAAGTTGCATATTGTAAACTTCTATAAAATGGTAAACTATCATATTCTGCACCACCAGTAGCAACACTAAATAATACTATTTTACAAAGCATATTTGTAGTTCCTGAAAGTACACCACCCGTTATACTGAAAGATCCTGTTGGCCTAGCTAATGTTCTATAATTGGCACTCACTACTTCTTTGATTCTTATTGACATAAAACCCTCTTCTTTCGAAAGAAGAGGCACCTCGATCAAATATTGGTCACTACCCAAACTTATCGCCTTGCCGTAATTCAATGAAATGAATTTCCCTGCAAGAGAAGAAGCCGAAAGATCAATGCTTATGGTTAAAGGCGTATTGATTTTATCTAATGGAACATCATTAAGTATTCCACTGGTTGAAGTTGACTTAAATTGATCATACATATCAACAACTATATGAACATCTCCATTCAACTCATAAGCAGTAGCACGATGAGATAATTCCCTTAAGTACATGTACTCCAATGCCTCACCATTACTGCAAGTGTGAATGAAATTTGAACCAACAGCCGATCTGACAACGCTCAAAAATTCATCTAACGAAGCTATACCTGATACTGCTGCCTTTGCCGCGTGCCAGTGACAAAAATCCCTATACCAACCACCGTTTGCTAACGTTAAGGCAATTTGAGCCTGGATATAGGTAGTTGCTTGCGCTTTAGTGAAACCATCATTATTCCACATATCCCACCATCTTGAGGTTGATGGGTACGTATTCCATGTTTGTCTGGAAAATATTGAGCTCGTTGGTATGCCTAGTTTGCCAGAAATCTTGCTATTGCCATAAAATGTATTTCCAGTAACGCCATTTACAGATGGTGATGGAACGCTGTTTCTAACACCTAACCATCTCGGAGCTTGCAGAGGAAACATATTGGTAATACCAAGACGATAACTACCACCAGATACCGATCTACCTGTAAGGGATTTTAGCCAGTTCTGAACATAGGTAATCACACCAACGTACTCACTCAAATTACTTGTACCTGATACCGAATTTATAACATCATATCCGTACGCTCCCGCACTTAGATCGTACATTTGCTGGCCATGGTTCGGATACCTGTTTGCCTTGGTAGTTCCGGCAGTTACAGGAAATACGGCGGCACCAGCTGATGTCCACGTTGTTACACCCCAATCAGGAATAACTTGAATTACTCCTGTAATTGGATTTTTCCAATATTCAGTTGGATAATATATGTCATGCCTCATTAAACCAGAGGCTTCAGCCTCAGAGATACCTACGCTATAATTTCCAGTTATATTATTTACAAAAGCACCTAAACAGAAATTATTTTTAAAGCCATATTCTTCAGCAGCAAAAATACTATTCTGATATCTATCATCAGTCTGGTGTGAAAATGTCATTACAGCATCGTACCGATGATTACAAATCCTGGTAGTTATACCCATACCCTTAGGCCAGAATTTTACTTTCATCATACTCTCCTAACTTTTATGGAGTCATTAGTTGTATCAATCCACGCATCACCAATTACCACACCAACTGGTGGTGTGCCTGCTCCCTCAGGTAATAAGGCAATTAATGCGCCTGTTTGAAGTGATGAAACGGACAAATCAACAAATTCAGGGCTGTCAGCTTTATTTAGGTCCTGATCAAATGTCTGCCCTCCACCTCCACTACTGGCTAAACTTCTTCCAGCCATCTCATAGGCTTCCTGTTTGAAAACATCATATGGTTGTAATACACTACCCTCATTAACGCGTGCAGTACCTTGCCATACTGAATCAGCATCTAAAGGACGTCTAATCGTTACCCCTAAATATTTTGAATCAGCATCAGAAGTATAAGTTTTTGTATCACCAGAATTAAAAGTACCGTTGTATTTGTGATCTGTATTCGGCAGACCTTCACTTGGACTACGTTTGTAAAATGAACTATTACCGGTTCCTCCGAGATTTATTCCTCCGAATGCATATGGGGTTGGAATCGGGAATTTGGTCATACGGGTAATCGCTGTTATCCATCCTGGACTTGGGGTTAAATTTCCAGTTATATTACTTATAGCATAATCATAAAGAAACCCTCCTTCACTCCAATCCCCGTTATAATCGAGTCTTTTAGGGTTAAATAAGTTTAAACTTATAGCCCTTGATTTGATAGCTGAAATTAGTAGTGTATTTACTTCTACCCACCCTTTGTTTGTCGCATTAAACGAATCAACAGGGTCAGTCACGGAATTACCTGCTTCAAGAGCTTTAGCGGAGAATGATTTTCCATCTATCGAATATGCTAATGGGATGTAGGCTTCATACGATGTGGCAACATCTCCCTTTTCCCATTGTAGGTTAACCCATCCCGCATCGTTAGCCTCATCTAATCTAACAGTATAATCAACAGTTACTGCTCCAGTTGGTGCAGTTAATGAGGCAGGAATCGCAGACCCGGTAATTACAGTGCCCACTAAAACATTGGATGCATTTTTAAAAGCAATACTTTTGCCTGAAGCAAAAGCCATCCCCGACAATTTATAATGCTGACCCGAAATAACAGGTTGCCCAACTATCGATTTCCGGTTTACATTAGTAGTACTCCCTAAATTACCTAATGAGTTTATTGAACCTTGAACAACTCGTGCAGTATTAGCTTCATTCTTACCGCCGGGCCTCGTATTAATCCCTGTCTTTTGCAGGTAATTATCTAGGGTCATCGTGAAATAGTCAATTGTCCAAACAGAACCTGTCCAATTAATATACCCCTGAGAATTGGCAGGCAAAATAACGCCTCCAAAATTGGTATATGTACCGGCCTGATTAGCCGTATAATATACTGGAGTGGTTTGCGTACCAGGATTCATTGAAGGGGTTGCCCGCCCGGCATACTGCCCCTGAGGGATTTCACCTTGAGCAAATGGCAAATCATTCCATGGAGTAAATCCGTCGCCTATTTTAAATTTGATAGGGTTAGTGTCAATAACAACACCAATCTCTCCCTCCTTTAATATCTCATTAAGCGCAGACCATAAAACGGCAACACGCCTACGCATTTGAATCCTACCAATTACTATTTGCTCAGCCATTCCCGTCTAGTATATAAATTGTTTCTTCTTGTTGTTGAAGCGTCACTGTTAGTTCAATATTGAACTTTGCGCTTATAGCTCCAACGGTATTGATAAAATCGAAATTCGTAGCACGATTGTATTTGATATTATAAGTGACGCCAGTTGAGTATACAAACCACTCCTTGATTAATCCATTGCCTAACACTGCAAATAATGCTGCTTTCTTAACTAAGAACTCAGCCATTGTAGGTGCGCTCAACACACTATCCAGAGATACATCATAATCATCAAGCTTGGTGGTCAACCGATATTCACGACCATCACGTTCAGGCCAGCTTTGAGATTCGGCTTCTTTAAGGTCGGCAGGGCGCTCCATGCTCTTCAGTCCGTTTGTGAACCAAAGACCATAGGCGTCATATACCTCAATACCATTTATATCAGCCTGATTTAACATCCTAACCCTATAGTTGTTTTAAACATACCCATTGCCTGACAAAGCATTTTTATTGTCGTTCATCTTCTTATCGATACTCACCAACGCTGTTTCGATTTTCTCCAACCTATCAGTGTTCGTTGCCGTTTTCCCCGTGTTTTGCTCGATCTTTATCAATGATGCTAATTTACCCCTTCCTATCTCCAACATTTCGCCCATGGTCATACCAATTGGCTTTAATAAGTCCCTTACTTGGATTGTAGCAAGTTGAGTTCCTCTTAATACGCCTTCCAATTTATCTGCCTGGTTAGAGGTGATCGATTCGATACGGCCTTTCATGGTTTCGGGTTGATTCCCGCCTCCAGTGTCGGTTAATTTAACTCCTGATATGGCTTCTAAATCCTTTAGCCTCTGCTCCCCTGCAGTAGTAGCCTTATCATAGGATAACTTTAAGGTCGCTATTTCTTCTTTAGTCAATCCTCCTTTTGACAAGTCAGCAAATTCTGTATAAAAGGACTGTAACTGATCTTGGATGAACTTACTCTTAAACCCATTCAGGATAGATTTACGTATAGTTTCTTCAAATGTTTTGCCGAAATCCCCAACTCCATCAGTCAGTGTAGAAATGAAACTGTCGGCCAAGGAATCCAAAGATTGTCCTACATATTCAGCATTTAATTTATTTACTATATCTATAGCCGCCTGTTTCGCATTTATTAAATTCTCTACTAGTTTTTGAGTGCCTTCATCGATTGGACCACCCTCAGCAAGAGCACTTAACTCCTGAACTGTTAATTTTGAAATATCACCAATCTTACTAAGTTGTCCTTTGTAAAACTTATCAAGGAACGCGTCCCTTTTAAAGAAATCCCCTCCGGATATTTTCTTCGGATCTACACCTTCATTTATTTGCTTTAAGAAGCTATCTGTTAATAAATCACCAGTGGTTTTAAAATTATCAGCAACGTCAGCAGCATATTTTGCTTCACTTTCTCTTGCTGTTTTTAAAGCCTGGTCATACTTTAAAATCCTATCTGTTCCGTAAGCTTCATCTATAAGTGAAATTTGGCGTTCTAACAGCTTATTAGAAGCTTCTTGTTGTCTATTTTGAATATCTCTTGCATATTTAGCCTCAGCTTCACGTTGCGCAGACTTATCAAACAACTTGAAAATAGATGAGAATATTGATGCTCCTGCACTAAAAATAGCAAAGCCGGAGGCTAACTGTCCAATAGAACTAAAGTCCTCCAACCCATTCTTTCCTTTCCCACTGAATTTCTGCAGATCGGCCATATCCTTTTTGATATTACCAACCTGGCCTACAACGTTTCCTAGGGTAGAAAGTAATTTCCCGAAGTTCTCGTCAACACCTGAAACAGCGCCGGCAACATTATCAATTTGATTTGCCAGATTTATAAGCCGATCCGGTAATCTATCCGCTATGGCTTCTTTGGAATCTCCAAATAATTGTTTCAGTTCAGACTCTAATTCTTTGCTTATAACTACTCCTTTAGATTTAAGGAGACTTAAAGCGTCCTCAGCATTAGAGACGACTTTTAGTGCATTTTCATCAGACAGCCGATCTATTCCTGCATACAATTCCTTAAACGCATCAATTTCTTTTAAATGAGCATCACCTAATGCAGCAAGTTTTGTCGCATGTTGTTTATCCAGTTCTGCAAGTCCCTCGCTTCCGCCTTTTGCTAATACATCAATTCTGTCTTGTTTATATTGGTCCTCTAGCGATAGTCTTTCTTGTTCGAATGATCTAAGAGATTTAATTAAATCATCCTGCCTTTTTTGCTCAACTACCCCCTCGGCCTTAATTCCAAGCTCCAAGAACTTCATCCTCTCCGTCATAGCCCCAGTAAAACCTTTTGCTGAACCGAAACTTAAGATTTTATCATATTCGTCCTGTAAGATATCAGCATATTTTTTACTAGTATTTATTTCGGCACCGAAGCGTTCATTAGCAGCTTTCTTACCTAATTCCGTTTTATAGGATTCGTACTGTTCATATAGGCTTTTTTGAACCTCTAATGACTCTTTTAGTTTCTCGGTGTCTTGTTTATATTCAATAGAGATGATTTGAGCTTTCATTGCCGGAGCAAGTCCAGACCCATCTACTTTAAGTTTGTTTTTAGGATTCTCGTTGAATACACGGACTTCTTCAGTTATTTTTGCAAACTTATCTTTAACCGCCTGGACTTCTTCTTCATCCTTTGTGAGTGTTTTTCGAGAAGCCTCATTCTGAATATCCGTTATTTTTTTCTGTAAAGTTCTTTGAGCATTTACCTCCCGTTCTGCCTGGCGCTCCAATTTTAGCTTTGCCGCTTTTTCTGCTGCAGATTCTTCTGTGCTTGTTGCTTTGGCTTCAGGAATCAGCTTCTTAACGGCTTCCATCCTTGCTTTAGTCACATTAACTATATTTTCTAAAGATTGAATGCTCGTTTTTCCTCCATCAACCAATGCCCCTGTTTTTACTCCTTCTTTATAATCTGTTAATGCTTTTGTGGCCTTTTCATAAGCCAAAGACAACTCTTCATATGCAAACGTGGTTTTCTTTGCATCTCCGGAAGGAATGTTTAATGTATTGCTAATTGCTTTATTAGCTTGCTCAGTAGCTTTACTAATGCTTTTCATTGTATCTGCTACAGATGAACCAATAGTTAACCTAGTCCAAAATTCACTCCAGCTATCAGAGTTTACCATTTTGAATATTGTACCAAAGATTTCATTGAATCCTTTTAGTACAGTTTCAAAGAATTTATTGGTATTCGTGCTTTCGGCTACAGCTCCCGAAAATATATTGAAGAATTTTTCTGTTTCAGCGTTCAGTCCCTCTACCTTTTTGGTTGTTTCCAAACCAAATGTTTTTTCCAGTTCGGTAGCAAGAGCAGGCAATAGGTCGGCAGCAAGAACTTCACCTTTCTGAAGCATCTTGTTTAATTGTGTTTCTGTTACCCCTATGGACCTTGCGGCTATTGAAAATGCACCAGGTATACGCTCACCTAATTGGCCTCTTAACTCCTCCGCTTGAACATTGCCTTTAGAAATCATCTGCTGCAGTGCGCGTAATGCCCCCTCTGTATCTTCGCTGGAAAGCTTTAATTTTGATGCCGCACCGGCAACTGCATTGAATATTCGTTCTCCTTGTTGAAAATCAAAGTTTGAAGCAACTACAGCTCCAGTAAATGATTTATAGGAAGAAACCAGGGCATTGTAATTTACACCTAATCTATTTGCAGTATCAAGTAATTGTTCAAGTTTAGCATCCGCAAGGTCAACGGATCCAAATGTGAATTCTAAAGAAGTTCTGACTGCTGATGATTTTAACGACTGTGTAAAAGTAGCACTGATAAGTTGCATGGCGGCTGCCGCAGAAACATACGTTGCTACGAATCCCGCGAGTTGCCCAGAAGCTCCTTTTAGGGCCGATGAATAGAAGCCAACTTTACGCTGGTGGTTACCCATACCTTCGTCAAACTTCGTGAGTGATTTATTCAGTTCATTGTATTCTTTTACCTTACTCTTAAGTTCCGGGGTAAGTTTTTTTAAGCCATTTTCATAGCTTTTCACTTCAACCCCTAAAGCCTTTAATCTAGCTTGAGCAGCAAAATAAGACCCATTAACCTGCTCTTGTATTAATCTTGCCTCTTTAGCCTCTTTAGTTGACTGTTGTCGGGCAATGGTATTCTGCTTTTGTTTGGCAGTTAACTCATTTAGAGATATCGCTCCCTGCTGCCATTGGTTCTGTAACTGCAGATTCTCTTGCCTTAACCGCTCGGTTTCCAGTAATGAATCCCGGATGGCTTTAGTCATACCGACATTAGCCTGAGTGAAATTTGATGTGGAAGCTGCAGGGGCAACACCTACTTTAGCCAGCATCTTTTCAAAATTGTCTATATCCCTTTTAGCTTGAGTGAAATCTACCTTTGCTTTAAAATCTAATAATTCGCCCATAACTTAAAATATTTCGTCTGAATCCTTTGTTTCTATTACTTCTTTATCCTCACTATTTGTTTTCGGTATACTAGCCAGATACAATACAAAGTTGTCCCAGCTTAGATTCCATTTTACATCCCATTCTGACCACCCGAAGTGTTTGCAAGCTGATCCGATGTTTGAATGAGGGAGGCTATTAACTCGCTCCCGTCCGCTGGACTCGTCTGTTGATCCAGTATCCCTACTGTTCCTGTCATTAAGACGATAGAATTCGTAAAAGAATCCATTCTTAAACTACTAAAAACAGCTTTCAGTGCCTCATACATCTCATCAGCATCAAGGTTTAGTTCAATAAACTGAATTAACTCTTGATCTGGCTCTAAGTGATTATTTTGAATAGCTGCCGCAACTATATAAGCGATAGTAGGCATGTGCTCTGGAATGAATTTTAAATTATCACTTTTATGTGAATACAATGCCTTTGGCAATTGTGAGGCCCGTCCAGCGACACGGTACATATTCGCAACTACACAGGGTTTTATTTCGTATGTTCTACTTGTTTCAGCATCCTCATATCTCACAATTTCTTCCGTATATGACTGCGGTGCAATTGGCCGTCTGAATATCTTATCCCATATAGTTCGTTTTACTATTATAGGTTGAGCAGCACTCACGATTATTTTTTTAGGAGGCTGAACATTTTTCACTGGAATTGTGAGTTTATGAAGTGGCTTTCCTGTAAAAGTGTCTGCTATTGATTGTAGAATAAAATTCTGTTCCATTTTGTAGTTGAAATTAAAAAGCCCTATCTGAGACAGGCAGGGCTTTTATTTGATTGGGACAACTTTAATTACTTTTTAATCTTTTTCCCGTCATTAGATTTAGCGGCTTTCGATAAAGTCTCTGGTAGTGGAGTCAATTCTGCGTCTTCTGGTAACTCTTTCAAAAAGCCAGTCCCCTCTTCTCCATGTCTTTGAGCGAGATCATTTGATACCTCTCCTTTCCATCCAGTAACGTAATGTGATCTTGTAGCTTCTACAAAAAAATCGCTAACTACTTCTACCTTAACCATGACTAAGGAGTTGTTGAGTCAATTGGCGCTCCTGCCTCAGTTACCCAAGTTTTGATTGAAATCGCATCAAGTAAAGTAGTAGTGGTTTTGAATGAACCAACTTTACCAGTTAAAAGCAATTGCTGTAACGATGTTTTATTTAAGTTGTTCACATAACTTAAAGTCACTGCTACGTTTGGAAGTACGATAATTTGTTTACGACCATCTTTCATGCTGCGAGTTGTGATCTCTAACATTACATTAGCGACTTTACGTTTAGCAAGGTTCACGATTTTTGTGGTAGCTGATGTGTAAACAATGTTTTCGAACATCGCCATTACAATTGGGTCCTGTTGAAGTAATCCGATTGTGATTTGATCGGCTTCTCCTGGAGCTGCGAATGTTACAAACGCAACATCTTTATCCTCCGGAACAAGATCAGTTAAAGTGTCAGAGTTCCGGGTGTACGCAACTGCGTCCGCCACATACTCTAACTGAACCGCTGAAGCTAATCCAGTTGTAATTGCCGCTTCTGTTGTTACTGCGGGTGCGACTCTAATTTTTTCTACTCCGCCTACTGCATATGTTGCCATAATTTATTTGTTTTAATGCCCTAAGGCGGTTTTTAAATACCTGTGTTTTCTCGAATTGAATGGTACTGATATCCCATGTGTAAATGATATGAACCATCAGCGTCTCTGTTAAATTTTGGACGTTCATCTATCCATACTCTAAATGTTGGTTTAAACTGATTATCTACTAGGCCTACTATCACTTTGCCGAGTTCCCGTAGCCTGGTCTGATCTGTAACCATTATACCGGATTGTTTTATCTTTGGAACATATAACCTTATGTTTCCGGCTCCGTCTTGATCAGGATCATCGTTCACGCCAAGCGCAGTCACTACGACATCTGCCTTTATACTGTTGTCAGGACGAATGTTACCATAAACTTCACCATCGATTAAACTTGTGAACGAGGGTACATCTATTAATCCTCTAACATCAAGAACCATGTCTATACCGTCTTTCATTCCTTATTCCTCCATAGATTTCGTAGAAACTTAGCAAAAGCTCCAGATGCCAGTTTGGTAACATCAAAATCGTACGTCTCCTGAACATAACTCGCGTAATATTCTCCAGCGACCAATACCAATGCGACATCATCAGACTCACTATATTCTTTCGCTGCTCTCTCTGCTGTGGCTTCTCCTTTCTTCCGTCCCTCGTCGCCTGATTCTAACAAAGGAAAATATGACTCAAGAACTTTACCCTGCCTAACTATTGCAAAACCAACTGATGACACCAAATTGAAAGTCCTATTGGTATATGGCTTACCGGCTAATGTTTTATTCCTCGCGGCTGTAGTATACTCGGTACCTTTTTCGCGTAAAAAAGCAACGATTTCATTAACACGCTCCTCAATTCGCTTTTCTATGTACGAATGAATCTTGCTTTGATTAAAATTTGCCTCTATACTAAACATCACATCTACATCCTAATTGTCCACGATAAACTTCCATAACTGGGCCCTCAAAAACTACCACATCACCATCAGTAACCTTAATGTTTTCATATAATGATGGCATTTGAGATCCCTTTACAAATCTGATTCTACCCTTCTGAAAAACAGGCTGATTAACTTCATTCGTAAACTGTTTGCCATTTTCAGAATGGTACCTACAAGGAACAGACATAGTGATATCCTCAGTAGGAATTGGAAATCCAGTTTCCGGATCTGTTTGTGGCTCCGTTCCTGGTACGCTCCAGGTAGCTATGTGCGGTTGAAAATCCATTACCAGAATAGTCTTTGTTTTACAGTTGGTTTAATTGGTAAAAAAGGATCTACCATCCCCCACTTGCGCATTATCCATGAATATATCCCACGCAAGTCTGACGAATACTTAATGCTTACATCATCCTCTTTAACCTCTACCGTTTGAATGGTAGATAAAAGAAGCCCCGCCCAAATCATATCAACCGCTTTACCATCTGTCTCAGGGCTATATGTGGCACTGCCATCCAATCCTGCTTCAAGTATTGCTAAGTCAAGTTCCTCGCTAGTTACGTTAAGCGATCTTGTTTTGGTTGAAAGGGCTTCTTTTATGGTCATGATTATGCTTCTTCTATTAAACCGTTAGCAAATAATCGTCTCTGAACTTCTTTGTCTAAATGGGACACATCCTCACCTTCAGTATATTCCTGAGTGAAGTCTTTCGAATCACGGAATGATTTGCCTGAGGCAACAACATAATCAGCATCTTCATCAAAATCATCTTCAACGGATACAGCGTTAGGAGTTGATTCCTTATTGGCCTTAACTAAGGCTTTTTTAAGGTCAGATATTTCGTCTGACAACGATTTAAATAAAGGATCAAATATTCCTACTAATGCCTTTACAGCCCACTCAGGTATTTCTTGTTTTTCCTCGTCATCACCCTCACTCACTTGATCAGGAACATCAGACTTTACAGGGACTTGAATGGTATCGCCAACTTTTACTCCTGACTCAGCCAATTCCGGGTTAGCGTCCAAGTCCTCTTGTACCACTATGTGGTCAAACAACTCTTTATTTTCATTACTCCCACTACCTTGAGCAGAAGCACTGTCGGTTTTAGCTTTTCCCATTACGCTTGAACAGTTTTAGAATCCAATAAATAGATCTCATCAACATTGTTGATTACTGGCAAAACCAGTGCTTGAGAAGAGGTAAACTCTTTCAATGGATCAACTTTGTGGAATTTAGAAACCAAGATGAATTCATCAGCAACCTGATAGTCAACTGCTTTATTCTTGTGAACCATTTCAGCAAGAGTACCCCATGTAAGTGTACCTACCTCAGTAGATGTTAAGAATACAACAGCACCTTCGGCCCAAGGCTTACGGTTGGTTTTAGTACCGTCACGTTCTGTTTTCACAGTACGGTTAACGATATCAATAGTCCAACCGTATTCGCCCAAGATGAACGATTTCGCCTGATCCTTATTTGGGATCGGCAACACTGATGAAGTATTTACAGCGATACCTAATGAACCTGCATAGCGCTCTTTGAATTCTGTTGATTTCAGCATGTTGTTGAAGGCAAACGTATCCATCATTACCGTAGTAATGGTATCTCCATTTGCATCAGCAGCATCTTTCACCCTGTTAAAATCACTCAAAGGAGTTCCTGTCGCTCCTGCTGACCATACCACTGCTACCCCAAACTTGTTGGATGCTTTGTAGCCAAAGTCAACACGAATACCTAAGCCTACATTTTCAGTGTCAGGTATAAGTGTAATCCCTGTAGATAGAGCCTGAAGAAACATATATTCCAGACGCTCATAAATACCTGTGATACATTTCGCGGTATCTTGAAAGAGTTTAGCTACAAGTGCGCTTTCCTGAATTGCAGGGCTATTAGCCAGGATATTAAGGTCAGTCATCGTGCGTTCATTCAAGGCTAGTTTCATACCCAATTTAGGAATGTCACCATCTGCTTTTGAGATTGAATCACGTTTTTTTAATGGTAGTGCAGAGTCCATTGAAACGACATCTGCCGCTACTGTAGACCCATCTACGTTAATTGAATTCCATTTCAATGTAGGAGAATATTCCTTACGGAGCATCGTTTTGTGACGATAAGAATCCGGTACTTTTGTGCCGTTGATTTTCTCAACAACCTTCGCAACTAAGGGTTTGAAATACTTCGCTACCCATGCGGTGAATAATGATGGTTCCATAATTAATCTGCTCTATAAATGATTTGTGGTTGAGCAGTCTTAATCGCTGCCAGAACTGAACTGATAGTATAAGCCTGAGCATTTGGATTTACAGTACCTCTATCCATCAATCCCGCGAACGGTCTTGTGGTTAAAACTGTATTGTCCATTACATAAGGCGAAATGGTATGATTTGCAGGTAATGCATCATAAGCTGCACCGGATACCGGCCACGGCTTAAGGTTACCTGTCGCGGTTTCTTGGATGATTACGTGTCCTCTTGGAATTACATCCGAGGCCCAACCAGTAACATCCAAAGTAGCACCGCCAACTTTACCGCTGATATATTCAACAATCACAATTGAATCGTTTCCTGTATTCAGTGATGTTGCAGCGTTAGCTAAATTTCCAATTGCTGTTGACATTTGTTGTTAATTAAAGTATTGAATCTACTGCTGCTTCTACCTCAGCAGCTGAGGCTTCTTTTTTGCTGCCAGCACCGCCAGCACCGCCTACAGGTTTAAATACACCTAATCCATCGTTGGCATCTTCTTGTACAAATGCTTTAGCGCTTTCAGACTTGCTAGTTAACCAACCGGTGAAGTGATCTTCATCCTTGAAGTTTAGAAGATCAAAGTCAGCAAGAGCGTCTTTTTTGTACACATCAGAAGTACCCTCCAATGCTTTAGCGTATTGTTCCCTACGGGTATTTGTCACTTTTTCAGTCCCCATTGCTGAAATTGCCTGTTCCTGTTTGTCGATCTTTGCTAACAGAACTTTTAACAGCTTATCAGTTGAGCTTTCATTTGGATCTGGTTCTGGCTCAGGAGTTTTCCCTTCCTCAATAGCTTTCAATCTCAATGCTTCTTTATCATCAGCAATTTTCTTTGCTTTTGCCCTTTCGTGATCATCTAATGCCGCGATATCCTTAAAAGGAGTCAGGTCATTAATCGCATCCAGATTTGCATCAATTAGGGTGTCGTCCGATTCGTCCGTTAATCCCTTTTCAGCACGTAATACAATTGCATCGATTCTTTCTTTTGATAGGTTCACTCCTGCTGCTTTTGCTTTCAGTCGTGCTGCAATCTTAATTTTAAGTGACATAATAAATTTGTTTTTTGGGTTTGTTGCTAAGTTGCATCCGTTAATTACTCGTACTACACCTTGCGAATACCCAAATTTAGCCCTATAGCAGCTCCCACTAAAGTAACCTAGCTTACTACACGTAGCTAGTAAGTGTATGCCAATTATTCATTAATGCATATACAACGACGCAACACTTGACTAATGCTAAATATTTTAGTAATTTTACAGTCCAAAAATTTAAAGAATGAAATTTATTAAGTTTAAAGCTGCTTATGGTGATGAGGAACGGGAAATAGTGATTAACCAAGTCAGCGGTAGTCTTAACGGGATTCATATTTACTTTGAACCCTCTCCTAACCGATATTGGGTATTGGGTAGTATTAACTATGCATTGGGCAAATGGAGAGTTAATTGGCTTGTACCGACCGAAAAGACTGTTCACCAGGAGCGTTATGTTACGGACGATAGCGATGCCATTTTAGATAGATTACAAGATGCTGGCTGGTTTGAAAACAATCACGATATTTAGTATGTTTAATCCCTAAACTTAAAACCATGTGTTACCACGTTTCATTTAAGGCAAAGGCTCATGATCTGATTAAAGCATTTGACGCACCCTTTCCGGAGGCAACAAATATACAGGAATACTATCATGCAAATGGTTTTACCTTACCTAAACTGCCCGTATTAGTGAATGATCCTAGTGGAAAGAAGTTAGAATTAATTCGATGGGGATATATCCCGGAGGATATTGAAAGCCTGGACCAAGCGACAAAACCTAAAAATGCGAGGCTGAATGCGAGAGCCGAAGGTGTTTGGTACAATTATAAAGATTCAATTTATACTGGAAGATGCATTGTACCGGTGAGTGGCTTCTTCGAGTCTAAACATGTTGGTAAGGAAAAAGTGCCCCATTACATCCACCCAAAAGAACATCAATTCTTTAATCTTCTCGGTGTGCATAATAAATGGATAGATTCCTTAAGTGGCGGTTATATTGATGCATTTACAATAATAACTGGTCCAGCAAACGAGTTAATGGCTGGCATACATAATACAGCTAAACGAATGCCTTTGATGATCGATAATAATCAAATTGAAATGTGGTTAGACCCAGAATTAACAAAATCACAGATTAAAGATCTTATGAAACCATGCGATGATCGGAATATGGCAGCTTACCCAGTTTCAAAAATCCTAAACGAAAGGGTTGAAAGTAATATCCCTGAAATATTAGAGCCAGTGATCAACCCTACTAGGTAGGTGAACTAATTGATGAACATGAAATGTAATTATGGATTTTGGAAAAGTAGCAGATAGAGATATACAGTACATTGATTTTACATTGCCAAACGATGGTGTGTCTGTTGAACAAACCGTGCCGGGGGTGCCTACAAATACAAAGTGCTATGTAGGTTGCTCAAAGTGGGGACGTCAGGAGTGGATAGGAATGATTTATCCACCAAAAACCAAAGAAGCGGATTTCTTAGAAGAATACGCCAAGCATTTCGAATGCATCGAACTTAATGCGGTTTTTTATTCAATTCCCAATCCTAGTTTAATAAGAAAATGGTATGAGATGGTTAAACGCCCTGGCTTCTTATTCTTCCCTAAGATGAGTAGAACTATTACCCATATAAAGCGATTAAAGGATGTCGAAACACCATTGGGCATGTTCATGGGAGCAGTAGGAGAACTTAAAGAATACCTTGGGCCTATACTGATACAGGTTGGCGACAATTTTCCTCCAAAAAGTTTTAATGACCTTGAAACGTTCATTGGATTATTACCAAAAGAACACAAATACTTTATAGAGTTAAGGCATGAAGAATTCTTTTCTGATCGTAAAGAAGTGTTAGAATTGTTTATTGATAATCATATTGGTTGGGCTATAACCGATGCTTCAGGACGTAGGGACGTACTCCATATGGAATTAACCGTACCTGAAATTTATATACGTTTTGTTGGAAATGGCTCTAATCACCAACAATCTGATTTTGATCGCATTGATGCGTGGGTTCAGCGTTTAAAGGAATGGGGTAGCAAAGGACTAAAAGCTGTTTATTTTATTGTCCATCAACATGACGAAAAAAACACCCCAATACTTGCGGACTATGTGATTAAGCAATTCAATAAGCATATGGGATCAACCATACCTACCCTGAAATTTATTTAGCCTCGTCAATAATCTCCAACAATCGATCTAACCGCCATCTTACCGGCTCCTTAACTCGTTCGTGCGTACCCATACGAAGGATTGTTATTTGTTTATCCAGGAATAAAGCCACATCTGGCACCGTTGCACCTGGCCTCAATTCAATTCGCCCTTGTGGTAATTCTATCCCATGAAATGCTGCTTCGTAATCTTCTGCTGTAACATATCCCTTACTCATGCCGCGAAGGTAGGAAACTATTTCAATTCAAGCTCCGTATCGTTCAATTCAAAATAAAAGTTCTGTAATCTGTGAACGTATTTTAAATCGTATTTAATAGCACAATGGTAACCTTCTTCTTTGTAATCAAACCAAACATCAAAGCCGTCAACATCAATTAAAATCTGACGATCACCGTTTTTTACGTAGAAATATTCTTCATCTTTACGCTCTAAACCAAGTGCTACCAGCCATTCTTCAGTTACTAGTATTGGTGCAATGTATTCATGAATAATCACCTTGTCCTGAATTTTTACACTGGATTCATTGACCTCTTGTACCCTGCTATTTTCAAAAGCTGCTACAGGTTTTTCAATTGAAGCAAAATTTGCGTCTATGTAATTACCAATTCTTAGTTCGGTGGCTTTCATAAGTGCTAATTTAGTTATTTTAATCAAACCGACTCACATCTAAACGTATCTTTTCTTTCAGTATCCCAATGCTCTTGAATATAACCTAACGCTAACATTTGGTCAATATCCTTTTCATACAGGACGTTAACAAACGGCTCGTGGGTGTTATGACCACAGCAACTGCCACCGGTCGATATACCTAAACTCCATAAGTACTTAATCTCTTCAAAAATACACGGATCAATGCTAATAGTGCCAGACAGCCCTTTATTTAACCTAGCCTGTTTATAAGCAGACATATGCTCAGGTATATCCACTAAGATCATCTGATCATAGCATTCCTTCGTTTGGGGTATTATGTTTTTACAGTTACACATTATTTTATTGTTTTAGTTATTTGTTCTACTACCCATCCCATTAAATAAGCTTGTGGCTCATCGTTGTCAATGTCCAACTGGATATGGGCGCTTTTAAATATTTGGTTTACGATATGGACTGATTCGTGAGCGATAACACTCGATGGAGCAGTTGGTTTAATCAGTAATAATATTTTGTGCCGACCTGGTATTAAAAATGATTCAAAATCCTCTGCATCTTCCTTTATATCCATTTCATTCAAGGCTAATTGCAGATTTGGTGCAACTACAATTTGAAGTGATTGATAGTACAATGGGACTTCTATGGTTGTTGTTTTCATTAAGGCAATTCTGGTAAGGGCGTCCAATGAGTTGCATTAAAGAAATTACCAGCACGTTCGTTATTTTTGAAGAACCTATCAATGCTTTCAATATAATAACCTACTTCCATTTTGTTTTTATCCTTATTAATCAATACAACCAAAGTAAGTTTTTCTGGCTTACCATCATTCACGTTTATCCATTTAAAAGCCCATTTTACCCCTTCAACAAACCCTTCATTAAATGGCTCTGCTTTGGTATTATTACATAATAATTTATATGCATTAGCAGCATTGGCCGCTTTTTTTATCTGTTGTGTTTTCATCTACTTCTTAGTTAGTGCTTGTTCTGCTATTTCTTTAACCTGCCTTAGTATCTCTTCACCGTTCCATCTTATCGTAATAGACTTTGACCTATTAAATGGAGAAATAGTTACTATCCTTTCTAAGCATTTTCTGAATATGTTGTTTTCAGATCGTTCTTTCTTAAACCATTCACTAAGAGTTTTGATATTTTTATCTCTTATCTCCAAAGCCTCTTCCAACTCCTTATTTCTAGCCTCCAATTCATGACAATACTGTTGT
>NZ_JBFTIZ010000007.1:0-41838 GCF_056395165.1 Pedobacter sp. 10L46_2 | reverse complement strand
ATATATATCAGTATTAAAAACATAAAACACAATTCCTTACTGATGTCTACGCGTTGCCTTTAATATAAACTTTTCACAAACCTTACCGTCTTCGATTCCTCGAAAATAAAGTTCAAAACCATACTGTATATTTCGCAGATAGTGGTTCTTCCCCACTTTGGTGGTAGAATAAATTTGTAGTCAAACAGAGCATTCCCATAGCTCCTGAATCACTCGCTAAATAACTGATTGAAAAAACTAAAGATATCAAAGCTGAACTTCTATTGTTGGGAGGGGCTAAAAGCCATCATTATCTGTCCATCGAATTGGATCACTTGGAAAATTCTATACCACATGTACCGCGTATGCAATTTGAGAAACTTAGTCATTTGGCATCAGATAATAGCGAAAGTCCGTTGGTTATCGCAGAAACACTATGGAAATTCTTTTTAAATACATATTCAGAGAATTTGATTATTAAGTGATCGAAAACCGAGTCGAGCCGCGTAAGAGACTTTGCCAGCCCCTGCCGAGCCACTCGGCCTTTAAAATTATGATAATTAGCTAACAAGTCCAGCCTACAAAAAGTTTAGATTTTTTTAACAGAAAATGAACTCGAACATAACGAACGACGGATGTCTGGCTTCTTTTCAGAAACCGGATTTGTTTTTTAATTAATTTGGAATCTACAGGCAACTGCATTCATGTTAACTCCTGCTCCTACGGAAGCATAAATCTTATCATTTCAACTTCTTGCCTTCATTAATCACTGCCTGATTAACCTCTTTAATTCTCTCAACATCCATTTTCTCAAAGGCACGGTCATAGGTCAAAACACCATTGACTTCATGCTCCACATCTGTCGTTTGTGTATAGACGGCAACACTCAGGCCTTTATATTTCATGAGCTGTTCAACCTGATCTAACAAGAGGATGTAACGGTCTGTAAGCGCAGTTTTGGTAGGCTCATAACCATACGCATTATTTTCTACAGGCCACATATGTCCCCTCACAAACAGACCTACGCCTCCAAATTCACCCAGTGAGGCGGCTCGTTTATCATCAGGCACAGAAGCATCGTTAGGTCCGATGTAAATATGGGTATCTACAAAATCTCCATTTCCAGGATCTCCGGCTGCTTTCTGGTACCCTGGATTGTTGTTGAAGCCAGAGTTGCCATTTACAAGTCTTGACGGATCATATTTTTTTACCCAGTCAGTAATTTCTTTTACGTCAAATGCACCCCAGTTTTCATTAAATGGAACCCAGGTAATGATAGAAGGGGAGTTGTAATGATCGTCCATTATGGCTTTTAGTTCCTTACGGAAAACTGTTCGTGTTCTGGCTGTATCTTCATGTTGGTACCAAATGGCCGGCATATCCTGCCAAACCAATAAGCCAAGTTTGTCTGCCCAGTAATAAAATCGTTTTGGCTCAGTTTTCATATGCTTCCTAATCAAATTGAATCCTGCCCTCTTGGTAAATTCCACATCATATTTCAGCGCATCTTCTGTTGGTGCAGTCAGAATTCCGTCCGGCCAGTATCCCTGATCAAGGAGGCCGACCTGCATAACGAATTTGTCATTCAATAATGGCCTAATGACCCCGTTCACTTTACCAAGTTTCACATCACGCATTCCGAAATAGCTGGTTACCTCATCGGTAACTTCGCCGTTTTTACTTCGTAACGTCAACTTCAAATCATATAAAAAGGGCTCATCTGGAGACCATAGTTTTGGATTTTTAATTGGAATGTAAAATGTAGTTCCAGCTTCGGATTTAATCTCGGAAACCATCTTTTTCCCATCAAGTACCACCGCAGAAACTTGGGCAGCGTCTGCATTCACCTCTACCTTCAGGCGACTATTGGCTAAATCAGGCATCAGGCGGATGTTCTTGATGTAATTTTTATTTACCGGCTCAAGCCAAACCGTTTGCCAGATTCCCGATGAAAAAGTATAATCGCCACGAGGACCATTCTTACCTGACGGCGCCCGGCCATCGTTTGGATCATAGGAGGCAACAATAATTATGTTGGCGCCCTTTTTCAAAAAAGGGGTAATGTTTAGGCTGAAAGCATCGTACCCACCGGCATGTGATCCGGCTTTTTGTCCATTGACAAAAACAGTCGCGTCGTGATCAACAGCATCAAAATGGATAATGATTTGTTTATCTTTCCAGGAGTCTGGGATTTCCAGACTCCTGCGGTACCACATATTTATTTCCTGTTTTCTTTCAATTCCGGACAGTACAGACTCCGGACAGTAAGGAACAAGTATCTGCTCACTTTTGTCACCGAAGTTTATGGGTTTTGATGGATTGAGAGCATTCATGACATCTTTACCCCCAATATAGTCCCATTTTCCATTCAAACACAGCCAATTCTTACGCTCAAGCTGAGGCCTGGGGTAGTCCGGGAATGGAATTTTTGATTCTATAGCCACCTTCGTCCACGCTGTGGGTAATTTAGCAACCTGACCCGCTGATTTCTCAACTGAAGCAAAAATCACTAACAAAAGGACGGCAAAAAAGAGAATTTTGATGTTTTTTTTCATCATTAAGAACATTAGTCTTTAATTAGGAGTAAATTCTTTTATAAATATATAAATATGCTTTAAAAATCTTGTGGTTCACTACAGTTTTAATGATCATCAAGAGAAGATTCTGATCATTTCCAATATACTATAGCAATTCTGGAAATTAGCTGTGGGTTGATTACTGAAAAAACGCCTTATTAGGAAAGCAATTTCCTCCTGATGCGACTCAGACTTTCCGGTTTCATACCAAGAAAGGAGGCAATATAAGTAATGGGAACATTGTGTAAAATTCCGGGATAGTTCTCTATCAGCTTTCGGTAGCGCTGTTCAGCTGAAAGGGTTGCCAGTTCCATAGAGCGGGTTTCGTTATAGGCAATGGATTGCTGAAAAACGCCAATACTAAAGTCTTTCATCGTCAGACTTTTTGAAGTTAAGCTTCCCAGGTCTGCCTTTGTAATCCGCAACAATTCACATTCCGTAATACATTCTACATTGTCATTGGATTTAGCCTCATTCACAAAAGAGAAGTAGGAGGTAAAAAAACCCGGAGGGCAATTGATGTGCGTGGTAATCTCATCACCGGTTTCATTGTAATAAAATAGGCGCAAGTAACCGGAAACAATATAGTAAAGGTATTTTGGCACTTTTCCTTCTTCTTCAATAATACGATTTTTTGGGAAAAGTACCGGCTCAAAATATTGGACAATCAGGTCCATATCCGCTTTTGAAAGCGTATGACCTGATTGGATAAAGTCAATTAATTTCTGTTGCAGCATACCTCTAAAAGTCCTCCAAATTTACAATAACTATTTTAATAAAGCTTTATGCGCCATTAAGTATGCCAGGGCATCCGTTACTGCCCTTTCCGGTTTTTTGGGATTAAAGCCCAATTCCTTTCTGGCTTTGCTGATATCGAAATTCTGTTGCAAACCTGAAAACATGGCGATGTCCTTTCTTGTCAATACGGGTGCCTTTTTGCTTATTTTGGCTAAACACTCCATTATCCCTGCAATAGCAAATAACATAAGTTTTGGAACAGCACCAGGAATTTTAAGCTTTAATTCCGGATATAGCTCATTGGCAAGCTTAGTAGTATCGGTGATCGTCATACATTGTTCATTGGCCAGTATGTAACGTTCTCCACTCCTTCCTTTTTCTGCAGCGAGCCAACAGCCCTCTGCTACATCTTTTACATCAATCCAGTTCAACGTTATTTTGGTGTCGACAGGAATTTGCTTGTTCAAAATAAGTTTAAGTACTCCGTAGGATACATTAAGCGGCAAAAAAGCTTCGCTGCCAATCATAGCGCCAGGCATTACGGCTACAAGTTCTATACCTAAATCTTTTGCCAGTTGGAAAGCTAACCTTTCACCATCATTTTTAGAGTTGTAATACATATCCCTTCGATCAGGATTGTACCCATAACTCTCCTTTGTTGGTAATTTCGCATAATCCAATGCGGCGATTGAACTGACATATACAATGCGCTTTACACCAGCTTCCGCAGCGGCCTCTATGGTGTTCTTTGTCCCCTGAATATTGACATCATAAATTTCTTTTTTGGCATCTTTAGCCCAAAGCTTGAACGAGGCACCAACGGCATAAAAGGTTTCTACACCTGCTAAAGCTTTTACAAAAGAGGGTTTGTCGGTAATATCTGCCTGTACTACCTCACAGTCCAATCCTGTAAAAGGTATTTTGTCATTGATCTCGCGGACAGAGGCCCTCACAGGGATCCCTTTATCAATGAGCAGCCTTACCAGGTTATTCCCCAAATGTCCATTTGCCCCCGAAACCAGTGCTAGTTTTTTCTGTGTCATCATGTCTTATAGTTATTGAAGACACAAAGTTCCTACAGAAATTCCCCGATACACTTGACTTTTGTTAGGAAATGGATCTGGGTGGAGATAATTCTACAATGGTCTAAAGCAATCCTATACAATAGAGATATTGTGTTTCGTTTTACTTGCTCCTTTGTGAAAACAATGTGTTCTTATAGTAAGCGCTGGTTAGCATTTTTATTGTGAATAGATGTAAATACATATTCTGAGAAATAACAAAAAGCTATCTAGTAGGGCAATAAAAAGAGTTTTGTGTGATTTTTCCGTACTGGCATCGTACTGAGAACCCTAAATCAAAGACTTTTTTGGGTATAAAAAACCCCTTTAAAGCTAATTAAAGGGGTTTAAAACTATCTGGGTCAGTGATGACGCATAATTTGAGTCATTTTGTGGACGAATTGATTGAAATTGGAGTTTTTTCGAAAATTCTGCAAAAGTAATCAACCTTATAGTTTGTCTATTATATTTTGCTATGAATTTAAGCAGATACTAGTTTACAGGAGTGAGCTTGCCCATTTTTGTTGATGCTGGTGCAACTTTTGAGGTGGATGCATATTTGATGGCAGGGGCAATTTTTGCATCCTTTTTACCAATTGCTTTATTACTTTGTTGACCGACACTACTTTTAGCCAGTGTATCAGCTTTTGGTTTTACTGTTTCTTTTTGTACAACTATTTTTTGTGCCTTAAGCCCGGTTACAATTAACAAGGCACTTAAAAGGGTCAATATCTTTTTCATGATTTCTTACTTTTATGAAGTTACTTATTCTCGTTCTTAGGTTTGATTGCTGTTTTATTTGAGTCAACAACGGCGGATGGCACGCTATCAGTGCGTTTTTTATTTTTCTTTTTAAATAGGCTATTCAGTTTTTCGCTGACTTTGTTTATGGCTTTATCTGTAACATTGTTGGCAGATTTATTGACAGCCTTGTCCACAACTTTATCGGTTGATCGGTCAACTGAGCTCGCTGTCGCAGTTTTTGCTTTTTCTTTAAGTTTACGCAATACCTGTGCTTGTGCTATCCCCCCTATACCAAGAGTAAGGAAAAAGATAAAAATTACTTTTTTCATGGCTTTAATTTTTTCATGATTTGCTTTCTTCTGGTAAAATTAGGCCAGGCGCGGACATAGGTCAATCATTAAAAAAGATGATTTTTCAATTAAAGGGGAATGATTTCCCTATCTACAAACCATTTACTATAATCTTTACCGTATTCGCCCCCATAATTGATGCATATCTCCGTATGCGCCTTTATCTGCTCATGAGCTGTAAATACCATCTGTCTTTCTTCCCTATTGAGAAGATATACGGCATTGGGATATTGCCTGTGGTTATACATGGATCCAAAACCCATGGTTAACGACAATGTATTCTCTTCTTTATTGAAATAAAAACTATAATCCATCAGTGGTGTGGTACTTAATGCGGTAAATTCTTCGGCTGCGATAATGATAACTGGACAAACTTCTATAATATCTCCTTCAGAAATAGCTGTATGGCAGAAAACACCCCTACCCTTTCCCTTTATCGTTTTTAAATACAGTTGTTTCTTCATTGTTCATCCGAATTGGGAAAGTATACTTCAGCCTTATCATCTGGCTTACCATTATAGTTAATGGTTATTTCACAGCCTTCTTCAATGGTTTGATAGGCATAGATATTAAGGGCATTTTTCTTTCTAGAAAAAGTATAAAAGGCATTCGCGACTGAGGAATGATTGTAAAAAGAGGCATAACCAAAACCAAATGCAGTCTTTTTTTCGGGATTGCCCAATAAAAAGTAATAATGAAAGAGCTTGGTAAACCGTAAGGTCTCCCTCTCGTCATTTGACAAGAAAATAACAGGAGCCTGTTCTATCAGACTTCCTCTCCTTATTTTGCTTTTCGCAAATACACCACGCCCATGAAGCGGGCTTTCCTTAACTTCAATATGCTGTGGTTGCTCAATGTTGCAATTGAACAGCATTAGTTTCCTTTTTGTTGGGCAATTTTTGCGTCTTTGGCTGCTCTTTCTTTTGCGGCTTTATCTGCTGCTTCCTTTTTAGGATCAGTAGCAGCAGCCTTCGGGTCTTTTACAGGGATGGTTTTAGGATCAGCCTGCTGCGCAATTTTTGCATCCTTTGCAGCCCTTTCTGCCGCTGCTTTAGCTTCAGCTTCCTTTTTGGGATCGGTAGCCGCAGCCTTAGGATCTTTTACTGGTGTAGAAGTACCAGTAGTTTGGCTACTTCCGGGATTTACCGTTTCTTTTTTCACCACGGTTTGCGCTTTCACTGCTGTTACCAATAGCAATGAACCTAAAATGGAGAAGATTTTTTTCATGACATTTTTGATTAATGAGTAAAATTTAAATAGCAGGATACGTTCCTACTCTAGCATATTCCTTACAGCATCGAAATCGAAGTTTTCGGTAAAATTTTCTACCAAACTTTTCCCAAGAGGAGTTTTTACGTACCTATAGGTCAATTCTATCATATAAGGCTTTACCGGATTTCTTTCTGAACCCTTAAAATAGTCGGGATTATATTGATAGAGCGTTGAACCACCTTTGTTATCCCAAAATCCATCAAAGGTAAATGATCCGGTTCTTTGGGCGGCCTCTTTGGTATCGGCATTGTAGGTCTCTACCCATACCTCATCGTTGGGGGCCGAGCCATAAGTCCTTTTCCAGGAAAAGGTTTCAGCTTTGGGTTTTACAACGGCAGACTGGGTCAGCCAGGCCGCTGTATTTTCTTTCAATACCTTTTCCACCGTGGTTTTTTTAGCTTCTATTTTTTCTTGCCAGTCCGGGTATTTGGCCTTTTTCACGATCAGGTTCCGTTTCCCGTTTTCATACAACTGAGGGTACTTTTTCGGATCTTTCATCATGCCAGCGCTTTCGCTTTCAATCTCTTTTATTTTGTCGGCTATTAAAAGCCTTTCTCTTTCGTAATAGACCAGCAGGGCTTCGAGGTATTCTTTACGCGAAACAGGCATAAATACCAAAGCACCAGGTTTTGTGCAATACCAATGACGGGTCATATATACATTACGGCTACCTTCTTTCACAGTGTGTTCCGGAATATCCTGATAAAATCCCTTACTGTTATTGATATTTTTAGTGGCATCCATTTTAATAAAATTGTGCAGGGCGATAAATTGCCCATTGTATTTTTTTGGTGTTTCGTAATAATATGCTTCGTCAGGAAAAGAAAAAGCAGTTTCTATCCCGGTATAACGATTAACGTAGGCACGAAAAACATTTGCATATTCACTGTTGACCATCATTTTATTTTTGACACAGATATATTCGTAGCAGCCCATATTAAGGTCATAGCTTGCCAATGCATATTTGCCAACTATTGTAGTAGCGGTATTGCCCGAAAACGCAGTTTTAAGCACACACCCTTTAAGGATATAATTGCTACGGCTTTGTTTTTCGAGCGTTTCGATTTTAGTAAGTATGGCATTGGCAGCAGCTTTATTAGCTGCCGTACCCAAGGCATCCAGCCAATGTGCTTTCTCTTGCGGCCATTCGCAATGGGCTGCATCTATATGCTTTCCAGGAAGCGCTTCCAGGTCTTTTGACGACTGGCAATCTTGTGCATTAACCTGCTGCGTTAAAGCAACCGTTGCAATTAATGTGGCAATGGTCGATGTATGTATTCGTTTCATGGGTCGAATTTAATTTTAGATAATTATTGCAACATCTTTTTCAATGCACCAATATCAAAATGCTGTTCCCAGTTGTTAAACAACCTTGAAGAGTAGCCATAATCTTTTGTGATTTCATACCGAAACTGTACTTCTATCAACAAAGGTTTTGCAGCCTGCCCGTTATTGGATACAAAAAACGGGGATCAGTAAAGGCACTCCCGGTTTGGTGAGGAAATAACGACGATCTATAAATTGATACGAATTAGGTCCGTGATTGTCATACCTGCCGCCCATTTCCCAGTGCTCAACATAGCCATTGCCATTGTTGAGTTTTAAAAAATCGCTATGAAAATCTTTATAATTATCAGAGCGGGCAACCATCAGCGTTGCTTCTGAAATATATTGTGATACGCGGCTGGGATTGTTGTTTTTGTCTTTTTCAAAGTTGGGCCCCACTTTTGCTTGTACAGGAATTTCGTACATCGGATTCCCATTTTTCATATTGAACTCGCCAGTACCTACTGCATGTACGCCTCCAGGCATTATATAAGGATTAAACTCAACCCTGAAAACCGTTCTGTATTCATCTACGATTTTGGTTGCGTGTTGGGACACATTGCAGACAAAAGCATATATACCCATGTTGTACCCATAGCTGGCATAAACATTTTTACCGTAATCACTGCTACCATGCCTGGCAAAACTTACTCTGGCGGCACATCCCGTCAACTTAAAATCCTTACGGCTGGCTTCTTCCAGTTTTTCTGCTGCGATGAGGTTTTTCATCATCGTAGTTTTTTCGGCGGGTGTGCCTTTTAAACTAAAGCCATATATTGTATTGTTGTGGTCGGTATAAATACCGGGCATACCGTCAACTTCTGCACGTGAACCACAGGGCGTTAATGGGTCAGTTATTTTTTTTATTCCTTGCGAAAAACCTGCAATGCTCCCCAATACCATTACTGAAAAGATCAAAAACTGTTTCATTTGTTTATAATTTTGTTTTTAGTGGTCAAATGTTCCTTACCATGATTAAATCATCATTCCTATGTGAGTTTAATGATGATTTAATCATGGACGGTTCATCGTTTGTTGTTTATTTAAAGATACCTGTTCCGTTTAGTGAGCCTGCGCCGCTATTAAGGCTCATTCTTCCTTCCATGCCTGCGCTTGCACCGGCAGAGCCAACTCCGGCAGCGGCTTCTGCACCCGCAACCACCACTACATCGGTTATACCGGTTCTGTCAATTTCAATATCTGCACCTACACCAGCGCTTACACTGGCCTGTAATGGCCCCAATTTGCCGCCGGCACTTACTTTAGGTCCAATGCTAACTGTGCAATTCTTAAAGGAATCGCCAAAACCTGCATGATCCAGATCCTGGTTCAAAGTACCGCTGATCACACCTGCATTAACAGTAGTAGTTAAGCCACTGCAGGTAAGCGTCATCGTGAAGCCGAGCCTCGCACTACCAAATTCGCTATTGATATTGCAGTTGGGATCTTTAAACTCGGTAAGCTTACCTTCTTTTATTTTACCCGGACTTGCACAGCCGTAACTTACCTGAAGCACTTCGGCTTTAAAGGCCAGGTCTTTTAACCATTGTTGTTTTAGGCCAGCATTGATACCAGGAATCAATTCGGGATAAGTAGTGTACAATGATAAATAAGCCATTTCATTCAAAAACTGCTTCTGCACCTCCAAATATTCTTTGTACAATTCTTCGCACTTTGTATTGTATGCACTCAGGTAAACATCTATTGCTTTTATAGATTCGTTGCAAAGCACCCCATTATTTTCTGTTCCGCCCTCTCCAACGTTTTTCCATCTTTCGTTGATCTTTTTCATAGTGGCTTCATACTCTTTTTTGTAAGTGGCACCATCTCCTTTCGTAAAATCGGCCATTTTTTGCAGTACCTTATCCTTTTTTAGCTGAAGGTTTTGCAGCACTATTTTCTCTTTGGCGTTCATTTTTTCCGAAAACATGGGTATACCCACAGTTTGCATGGCACTACTTTGGTTTACTGAACCAGGATTGGCCAACGTTTTGTTCATGACGTTCATCAACTGTTTTTGCTGCTCCTCCAAACGCTTGATCGTTTGCTTATTCGACTCTTCGCTAAGTTTTTGTAAGGGTTTTATTGCCTGATCAATAGCTACGCTAAACTGTTTCCATTGCGTTTCGTACATTTTCATTGCCGCATAAGATTTTGGAAATTCCATTGGTGAAAAGTTACCGAGATTCAATAGATCGTTACTTTTGTTAGTACGAGGAAAACCAGTATAATCATCTGCTCCAGGTGTATAGCCTAATTGCTTTAACTTGTCTTTTCTTGATGCGGTGTTTCCCTGCTTAAATGCGGCTTTGGCATATGCAAGCGCTGCTGCTTTATCACCTTTGTGCTCAGCTATCAGACAAAGGGTTTGATTGGCCTGCGCGTGTGATGCGCCAAGTGCAAGTGTGGTATCCAGGTATTTTTGGGCTTTGTCCACATCGCCTAGTGCAAACCATGCCTGGCCAAGGTTGTTGAGTATGGTACTGTTCTTTTTAAATCGGCCATTGAGGTTACTGAGAAGAGGAATTGCCATTTCAGGAGCCCCCGTCATCGTTAACATAGCTGCATAATTATTCAAATTATCGGTGTTATTGGCATCATCTTTACATACCTGTGCCATCAGGCTCAATGCGATTTGTGTACGGCCACCCACCCACAATGCGACAGCAGCATTGCCCATTTCATCAATGCTTGCTCCTTTTTCTTTCAGGTCTTTATAGAGATTGTTGGCTTTATTTTTTGCAGCAGGAAGTACAGCGGCAAAAGTTGTATTTCCTGTATTGCCGATAAATGCACCCATGTTTACTTTGGATGGTGTAGCAGCAATACCAGCAATGGCTTTGATGTCTTTTGCAGGAATAAGACCGTTGGCAACACCGCCACTTTTTGTTGGCTGACTTTTGTTTACCTGTTTTATGGCATTGTCCATCTTTTGTCCCACACCATATTGATTGAGCAGACTGTCGTATCCTTTTTTGGCCTTAGGGTCCATTTTAGAAGTCTTTTCATTGAGTTTTTGCATGGCCTCAGCCAATCGCTTTTTGTCGGCTTCCATTTGTTCTTTAGATGGCTTTTGGGCAAAAGCAATAAATGGCAGTAGTATAAACAAGGAGATAAGTATTTTCGATTTCATAGCAATAATTATAGATTATCACACCATAAACCCAGCACCGATGATTTCCCAGCATCGTTTGTACCACCAGTTGCGGCATTACCAATTTTAATTTGATTGGCTTTTGGCAATTCCAGTGAATTTACAAATGCCAATATTTCTTCCTGATATTTACTGGTGTTGGTCAGGATTACAACGCTAACCGTTTGGCCGTATCCCGTTGCCGTAATTAGTGTTGCCAATCCTTTGTTATTGCCATCTACATAATTTGCCTGTCCGGTAATGCAACTCCAGCCTGTTTCTATATTCATATCCGAAATGCTTGGCGCTGTGTCACCGCTTACTGCTCCTTTTACCAATTTATCCCAATCATTATTAAAATTTTCATTAGCTGATGCAGAAGATGCCCTTGCTTTGGTGATCACCGCAATTCCATAAACACCTGTTTTTTTATCGGTAATGGAAAGTTGAATACCTGCTTCACTTTTTTGTTGTTGCCAGCCTTTTGGAAAAGTAAAAGAAACCACATCAAAAGTCTGTTTTTGTGCAAAACTGGTACAGCTCATCACTATTAGCACACTCAATAAAATAAAATATTTTACGTGTTTCATTGTTCAAAGGTTGATTAAGGAATTTCACAAAGAGTCCATTTAGTACCAGCTACATTACTTTGAGCTCCTGCAAATGCCAATAATCCAAAACCAGACGAATAGTTTCCTGCACCAAAGCCAAATGCAAGAAAATTGCCAGTTGGTTTTTGTTTTATAACGGAATACGTTTTAGTTAAATTTCGTTCTGAATATAACACAAATGTTATCGGGGAACAGATCCCTACTTCTGTTTGCCATTCTGAAAACGATGCCCCAAAAAAAGGCGTTTCATAATAAAAACCTAAACTGGTGCCCAATACAGAAATAGCATAAGCACTGCCATTCCATTTATAACTTTTTGTAACTTGCAGGCGCCTGCTATCTGATGGAAATCTACCTGGTATGCTAACAGTGTCTAAGGTAATACCCGCATCAGAGTACCTTCCCCATGGACCATCAGCAGTAGTGAAGGTATGAATTGCTTTTGTAGGGTCTGTGTCAGTAAACTCTCCATACCAGTGGTTAGTGAACCCTATACCCGATTTACTTTCATCAAAAAGAACTCCCGAACTTGGGATTTCGTCAATACACCGGAACGGGTTAGGATCATCAGGCTTAGTAACTATTGGAGGGGTATTAGACGTTTGCAAGCCACCTCCACCAGGTGTATATCCCTGCACTGGTTTAGCCAATTCATATTGAAATCTCAGAAACTCGCTAAACTTAATCTTATCCTTTACATTATCGGGAAACACGGCTCTTATTTTTGCTTGATAATCCCGCTCATCAATGTTTGCCTCTTCCCAAACTTTCTTAATAAACGGATAGTATTTTTTGGAAACATTTGCTATCCCCGATCGTTTTTCTTCGTTTGTTTTTGCATCGGCTATGGCCTTAATATCTTGCTGGTAGGCTTTATAAGTGGCTGGGTCGGCATCCATAAGCTTGCCCAGTTTGTCAATAACTGGTTTCACTATTTCTGCTATTTTCTTTGCTATTTCTGTTTTCGCATCATCCTGGGGTAGCCTTAATTCTTTTATACTTTTTAGGATGAATGCACTCTCGTCTTTAACTCTTGGTTTGATTTGTGCCTTAGCTGTTATTGTTCCTACAATGAACAGGAATAAGATGATTAATTTTTTCATAAGTATATAATTTGTTTATATCGGTAATGAAGCTATCAAGAGCAATATTATTCATTTCTGTTTGTGAGCGTTTGCTCATAATGGTTTCATTAATTTTGTGATATAAAAGTAGCTTGATATAAAAAAATGGTCAATCATTAAAAAAGATGATTTTATGGCTTGTTTAAACCCAGCACATTTGCAATATAACCGCTTGCTTTTATCCCTTCATTTACAGAAATATTAGTGGAGGCAATATTGGCTTCTCCACTAACCGCACCGATATTTCCCCCGGCCGAAACGCCTGCAGAGATTCCCCAGTCTGTTACCTGTACCCCGCCATTTGGCCCGGCACCAACGGTGATGTACTCCACCGCAGATGCGCCTGCTGAAACTGCTGTTACATTTTGATTGCCAATATGCCCTTCTATTCCTATGCCTGCACCAATTGTTGCCTCTTTAAAAGTGCCATTTTCATTGAAATTCAAATTTAATTCTCCCACAAAACCTTCGCCACCGGATATGCTCATGGAGTTACAATTGAACCCAATCTTTGCAGGGCCAATGCCCAACGTTCCTTTGAAATTGGCACAATAATCTTCTTCCCATGGCTTTGGCTTGGATGGCTTCTTATCTTCTTTTGCTTCTTGGGATGGATAGATACAGGGCTCTGCAACAGTGTATACCGAAAGGATCTTCCTTACATCAGTAATATATTTTACCTGTGCATCCAGAAGAAAGCGGTTGCTGTTATCGTTTAATTGAACCGGCATCCAGTTAGCATAATCCCTGAAATAAGTACGGCTTACCAGCTCGCTTTTTTGAGCAAACTGGTTGGTGAGCTTTGCCAGGTCAGAAAGATATATCTGACTTTCTTTATTGTATTCTTCACAACGGGCTTTCTTTAGGCGCTCCATTTCTTCCTCTTCTTCTACCTTGCCTTCACCGCCTTCTAATTTATTCAACAGTGCATTATATTTTTTGGTGATCGCACTTATCTTTTTATTGTAGGCGGTTGTTAATGTTCTTTTGTTCTGTGTAAAAATCTGCTCCAGGTCGCTTTTCAATTTTATGTACCACGCCGCACTTTGATTTACAATATTGGCTGCTTTCACCATCATCATTGCTGTTCCTTTGTTCTGGTTGATATTTGCGATTACTTGTTTCATATCCGCTTCGGGAATCTTTTTATAAGCGGCCCTGATATCATCGGCAGTTTGAGACAAAGCAGTTTTTTCTTTTTCTAAAAATCCGTTGAAAGATTTTGCCTGCGCCAGGTCTTCGGTCATGGCAGGCAGCTCCAGCCGGCGAAGCATGGGGAATTCTTTAAAGTTTGTATTCGCAAAATCTTTTTGTTTTTGATGATTGCCTTCAATTTTATTTAATATTTCAGCTGCTTCATTATCATACCGTGATTTAAGCACTTGTTTTAAACAACCAATAGCTTTATCGGCTTCAGCTTTGTTATTGGTTGCCGATGCTTTGCCCAGGTGTACAAAAGCGGCCACTTTATTTCCGTTAGCGTTCAAACTGTCTTTTGCAATGCTTTTATCCGCAAACAGGGAAGCATTGTTCATATCGCCAAGGTTATAATAAGCAGTTGCCATATTGGACAATACATCCGGGTTGTTATTGATTTTACCATTCACATATTGTAAAACAGGAATTGCTTTTTCTGAATAACCATAAGCATTCAACAGCGAAGCCAGGTTGTTGGCAGTATTCATAACATTGTAGTCTGCCTGCATGGCTTTGCAGAATAAATACAAAGCTGCTGTTGGTTTGTTGCTCAGCCATGCGCCAATAGCTTCTGCAGCAATTGCTTTTGGTGCCGTTATTTTTTTTGCTTTGAGGTAACCGTCTATCTTATTTACATTATCTGTATTCAATTTGGTGGATACAGTATTTTTCAGGTCATCAATTAATTTTTTAAATGCAGCATTGCTCAACACTGTATTGGGTATAGCATCTAATAATGCAGAACGTGAAGGCGCTTTGAATGGGGGTAAGGTTGCCACTGCTTTATTGCTTCCTTCTGCCTGTGCCGGAATGAGGGTAGCGCTTTTAAACCCTGTAGGATAACTTATCGGCGGCATATTACCTATTTTTTCTAATGGTTTAAATGCATAGTCCGATGTTTCAAATGTAGCAGCATCGGGTGTTGTGGATTTTTTGTCTTTTACCACTCCGGCAAATTGCGGCTCCTGCGGAATAGTATTTTGCACAGGGCTGCCACTTTTTACATACACATTACTGAAATACACACCCGGTTCGCTGCAATACCAGGCGTATCTTCTAAAAGATTTTCCCGCAGGGATTGCATTATCATCATGCATTAGTTCTTTGCCATTTACAGAAACAGCTATTGCAGCGCCGTTCACGGAAATTGTTACATGTGCTACATCGCCTGCTTTGGCAGTGGGTATCCTGGTATTAGTGAACGTTTCTTTGTATTCAACACTCATGTACCGTTTGCTTGTTTCGGTTTCGCCACTCATGGCTAATGAAAATTGGAAGCCTTCCCTGTTTATATCGTGCAAATCAATTGGGTTACTTTTCTTCGGGTCTTCCGTATCTATCCTGAAGTAAAAAGGCGTTCTTTGGTTTTTTACATTTTTTCCGAAATACACATCGTAGTTCACGGTAAAATTGGCGCCAAGCGGTTTATTAAAATTGGGATAGAAACTAAAATCCTGCGGTACAGAAATCCATTTGCCGGATTGTCCATTCACTGTGCTTACCGATGCATTTGCAAAATCATGCCCGTTGTGTCCATAAGTGTGCCATACTTTTGCAGACAGTGTTCCATCGGTATAACCGTTAAAATCATCGTACAAAATAGTGTAAGGGTCTTTATTTTTTGTAGATGCTGTTACCGAAACCATTGCAGGCGCTGAAAATATATTGCCCGTAGATTTTGCCGGCGCTTTTACGGGCGTATAAGCCATACTCTTTCTTGCATCAGGCTGCGCAAGCCACCTGGCTACATAATCAAAATTAAAATTGTTCAACAGAGAATACACCATATGCGATATATCGGTACCAAACTTTGTATCAAATTTTGCAGGGTTTCCTACTATCGCCCTATTCAGTGGTGTAAAATTAAAATACACCCAAAGCGGGTTATCTGTTTTTGATTGGTCGATGGTTTGTTGCGTGGTGCTAACAAGGATGCTGTGTTCAGGAAATGTTTTATTAATAGGGTTTCCGTTTATGATTGCCCCGGGGTCCAGCAGGTAATGATCATTATTATCATTGATAGCATTGTTTGGATTATAATTAGCTCTTAATTTCACCACTTCATTGTAATAAGGCTTTAATCTTTCCAAAGCTTTTTTTACAGGCTCTGCCGAGTAAGGATTTTTTTGAAGGATAGCGGGATAAGCGGCCAATTGTTGCTGAATGTATGCAACGGCATCCTTTACCAGCACGGGTTTAAAAGGCCAGTCTCCATTTTTGGAAACCACCACGCCAACTTTAAACATCTGCTGGCCAGCATCGTGATAATGATCTAAGTAGGTACGATAGTTATATAGATTGGGCTGAATTTTTTTATCTATTCCTTCTTTTGATAATTGTGCATCATCATCGCCACTGCTGAACTGTGCCTCCTCGGCAAAGAAATACAACCCACCGGGATTAAATTTTTTGATAGCTACGCCCGGAAAATCATTAAACCCTGCAATTAATTTCAGGCCCTGTTCACAGCACTTGAGGTCAATTTTACCATTGACAAAATGAGCAGAATAGCCCAGCAAATTGATACCATAACTATGCAGCGGGCTATAATCATCTACATACCAGCGTTCATCGTTTTTGGCGATGGTGCGCACTATCAAACCCCGTGGCAAATAGGATTGTTGTATCCAGCTTAGCAATAAATCCGATGCCTGCTGTTGCCATGCAGAATAGGCCCCGCCTGCATATAGGCCTTTTACGGGTTTATAAATCGCCTTTGAATTTATAGGATTGCTTACATATTGCCATCCGATTACGGAGTCCCTGTTGAGTTCCTGATCGCTTTGTGCCTGTGCGCCAAAAGCGATAAATAGAAATACTATTATTGCTACGTATGATTTCATAACTATATTCTCTATGGCTTTATTTCCAGCTTCAACTCTCCTGTTACTGTTCCAGGTGTATAACCCGCTGGTGCATTAGTAACAGGAAGTACTTGCAGGGTATAAGTACCTGTTAGTGTTTTGTTGCTGTTGTTATAAATAAGATTGCAGTTCATGGTTACATTTGTATTCTTTTTTAAAAGGATAGTTACATTATTGCCATGAACGGTGTAAGTACCAGATTCGAGCCTTGTTACAGCTTCGGGGGTAGTGAGACTACAGCTAACTGTGCCGTTACTGAGAAATTTAAAAGAAGGATCGGTAATCGAATGGCCTGCATTGGGTGTAACCCACCAACGAATAAGGTTCCAAGTATGTGTTGTTAAAGAGGTAGTTATAGGGTCTGGTTTGCTCGGTAATTTAATAGGCCTACCTCCAGGAATTTCTATTGGTTGTTGTGGCAATTGCGGCAACTTTGTATCGATTACATTTTTTATAGGTGGCACCTTCGGTGGCGCTTCCTGTGCATTTGCAGCAATAATGGTTACTGCCAAGCTTAGTAAAAGAATAATTTTTTTCACGTATAACGAGATTTAATGGTTTGGAACAAATGTTTTATTTAATCTGTAAAACAGATTATTGTTGGTGATAAAACCACTATTATTGGTATTATAATTAAATCTTTTGAAAAGGAACAATCGTTTCTATTCTGTTCTTATCATAATTAAAGGCATAAAAACCCATTAAATTTCTCCATTCATTATTACCAGATTTTCTTGAATAAAACCGTATGAAGTATTTTGTTACCGGGCCTGAACTAGTTTTTCTTTCCATCACATTTCCTTTAAAGGCAAATACACCTTCACCTTTAAATTGTTTACTCTTAATCAGGTCATTATAATAATCATAGCCCACCGTATAAGAAGATTGCGCCAATACATAATATTTCCCTTCCACAGTGTAACTGGTCGCAAAACTTAAACTATTACCATACGATCCACTGCTTGAAACCCATGTGCCTGTTAACTGCTTTTTATAATCCATATTTTTTTCAGCCACCCCATTTATTTTTAAAGTGAATAAAAGAAAATTCAAGCCCATCTCCATCTCGCTGCCCAGTATTATATCAGCCGAATTAATTACAGCTACATTTGTTCCTACCTGTATAAGCAGCACCGTACCTTTTACAACCGATCCATTTTTACTAATGCTATTACTTAGCATATAATATGGCAGGCCCTGGCTGGTAACTCCTTTTTCATGATCACCTTTTTCGAATAACTGGTTGTTAGAACTGTTATACAGACCCCAACCATCAAAAACCTCGAAGAAAATATGTTCCATATCTTTTTCTAAACTGCCAGATGATTTTACCATACTCATCAACTCAATAATTTTTTTTCCAGTAGTTGTATTTTTTTCTAGTGTCAAACTATTTCCACTTGCATTTAAACTCCACGTAGGTGGAACAGTGATGGAATACCTATTTTTGTTTCCTGAACTGGTTGTATAGTTTGTTGGCGAATTCTGTTGTGTATTATTGTTCWGTGCAGTTGCCGTTTCATTTAAGTCSAGGCTTTTTATAAAATCCAGTATTTGGTTTTGATATTTATCGGTRTTGGTCATAATTACCACGTTCGCCATTTTGCCGTTGCCTGTRGCGGTTATTAGTGTTACCCATCCTTTATTCGAGCCATCGGTATAGCTGGCTTGCCCCGAAATAACATTCCATCCTTTTTCAGTAGCAGGATTTTGCATGTTTGGTTCTCCGGAAACAGACACCGTACCTTTCACCAGTTTTTCCCAGCTGGTCATAAAGTTTTCGTTTGCTGGTGCCTCGGTCGCTACCGAATTTAAAATAACAGCAGCGGCATAGTTTCCTTTACCATCGTTTTTGGTGGACAGTTGAATGCCATTTGCCATTTCCATTTTATCCCAACCGTTGGGTATAACATAGTTTATTACGTCAAAAGCTTGCTTTTGGGCAAAACAAGTAGAACTTACCATCAATAGCAGGTTCAACAGGAGCATGTTTTTTATAGGTTTCATCTTTTTAAGGTTATCATTTCTGAAAAATCATTTCAAAATGCCAGCAGGTATACATTAATAATAACATCAATCTTTTACACAGCGTACGGAATAGCCATTATATTTAAATCCAGATGAGATATCAACTTCTATATATGAGTGATACAATCGAATTTCATCGCCGGCTACTCCACCAGATACTCCACTATCCTCTGTAGAAGCCCAGTAATAGCCAATCAAAGACAAGTTATCAAAGTTCCCATGGGCGAAACGGTATCCACCCGGAAGAGCCGAAAACCCGCTGCTATTGGTTGCACCCACATTGGGTGTACTCCAATAAAGTAAGTCTTTTAAGGGGCCCCCTGCTGAGTATTTGCCATTTAAGAATGTTATCAATGTTATCCATTCATCCTTTGTAGGTACATGCCATCCTGCAGGTGCTATATTGTTGCTGTTGTTTACGGCATACCAATTATACAGCTTACCATAAGGATTATTATTTTTACTGTCATTGTTATAGTAACAATAGGCTCCTTTTGTAAAGGCATCCCATGTTTGCGAATCAGGAGCAGTTAGTATCTCAGCGCCGTTTCGGTAATGCGTAGTTTTCAGATTCTCCACCATCCAGCATTGTGTACCGATAGTAACGGTATGATACACGTTACCGTCCACATCAGTGACAGTTCCACAATTAGCCAAGCCTGTTGTGGTAAAACTTATTTCGTTACCATAAGCGGTGCCAATGCTGTTGGTTGCATATGCCCGTACATAGTAAGTAGTATTACTGTTTAGGCCTGTAAGGTTGCTTGTAAAATTGCCTGCGCCGCTCCCATCTGTTGTTTTATCATTGACAATAGAAGGATTGTTGTTTGTACTCCAACACACACCTCTTGCGGTAACGACACTATTGTCTATGCTACTGATCGTGCCGCCTGAAACGGCTGTCGTATTGGCAATGCTGCTGATGGCTACGGTGCTTACCATAGGCAACTGCGGTGCTACACTTACTACAATATAGCCGGTTTTTGTTTTGGTATTGCTGCCGTCGGCATTTGTTACAGTAAGCGTTACATTGTATGTTCCCGCAGCGTGGTATTGAATATTGACCGGATTTTGCAAAGAAGAAGAAGAYGGCGTACCTCCCGCAAAGCTCCACGACCACGATGTAGGATTGCCGGTAGATAAATCTGTAAAGCTGGCCACCGAATCTGTTTTAATACTAGTAACACTTGCAGAAAAATCTGCTGCCGGTAAGATTGCATTATCCTTAATCTTAGTGCAGGAAATAATTAGCGTACTGCATAACATCAAAACAAACGGCAAGAATTTTAAATCTCTCATGATTTCATTTTTTATGCAGTAAAAGTAGATAACTTACCAAACCGACGTAATCATTAAAAAAGATGATTTTTTAGTATACGCTTTTAAAAAATCATTAAAAAAGATGATGGAAAATATGGACCCACAACATTTTATTTGCGTAGTAGAAAAATGTAAATTAGGGTATGAGAAAATCACTGCTGATATTATTTGCAGGCTTTATAAGTTTCGCCTCTCAGGCACAAGGATTGAATAGAAACAGTCTAAAACGAACTATTAACTATAACAAAAAAGATAGCAATACTGTAAATGTTTTATATCAATATGGAGAAACGTACAGGCAAGACAACCCTGATTCTGCCACTTTTTACTATAACAAAGCAAAAGAGCTTTCTCAAAATATAGGATATAAAAAGGGTGTTGCAACTTATGCAAGCTATCAAATAGTAATATTGAATAATAAAGGTTTATTTAAAGAGGCTTTGTCTCTTACTCTTGATGCCCTTGATATTTTTAAAAAATATGGGAACAAAAAAGACTTGTCGGTTGCCAATTTAAATGTGGGTAGTGAGTGGGAATATCTTTCCGATTTTTCTACTGCGTCGGAATATTATTTAATTGCAAAAAAATATGCAGAAGAAATTGACGACAAAAAAATGTTACGAATAGCAAACAATAATTTGGCTTCTGTATTTATAAATTTACAGGAATATGCCAAAGGTCTTGAGTATGCAGAAAAAGCATACAAACTCGCTGTAGAATTAAATAATAAAACTGCGCAGGCTAATACACTCTGCAATATCGGAACCGCCTCTAATAACCTTAAAAATTATGATAAAGCCATAAGCGTATTTCGGGAAGTAGGAAAAATAGGTAAAGAAGAAAAGGACAACATTAACATTGTAAGTGGGTGGTTAGGTATAGCAGATGCCTTAAAGGGTAAACAAATGTATGCATTGGCAATAAAATATTATGATACAGTACTTTATTTTTCAAGACATGAAGAGTTGCCTGAATATACTTTGTATGCCAATATGGGCATGGGACAAACTTTAATTGAATCAAGAAAATATTTAAAAGCAGTCCCTTATCTCAATGAGGGAATCAACTTAGCTCATAAATTTGGTTCAAAAAATGAGTTAAGCAGCTTATACGAATATCAGTCTAATTTGTACAAAGGAGTAGGAAAACTTGATAGCGCATTGGCGTATCGTCAAAAGTTTGAGTTACTACGAGATACTATATTAGGAGAAAATACCAAAAATACTGTAGCAAACCTAGCAGCCAAATACGAATTTGAAAAAAAAGAAGCACAGATTAAACTACAACAAGCGCAGCTTCGCCAAAAATCTATCCTCAATTATATTCTTATCGGCAGTGCGCTTGCCATATTAATTATTTCACTGCTAGGTTATCGCAACTATATTCATCGCCAAAAACTACAGCAATTAAAAATTGATGAATTAGAAACCGAAAAACAACTTACCGCTACAGAAGCAGTACTAAAAGGTGAAGAACAGGAACGTACCCGACTAGCCAAAGACTTGCACGATGGGCTTGGCGGGATGTTAAGTGGAATAAAATTTTCATTAAATAATATGAAAGAGAATTTAATAATGACCCCGGACAATGCTCTTGCTTTTAATCGCAGCATCGACATGTTAGACAGCTCTATACAGGAAATGCGCCGCGTAGCACATAACATGATGCCCGAAATACTGGTAAAATATGGACTGGATGTTGCATTGAAAGAATTTTGCATGGAGATGGATCGTAGTGCTGTGTTACATGTAAACTACCAGTCGGTGGGGATGCAGCAAACAAGCATACCGCAAACTACATCAGTCGCCATTTATCGCATTATACAAGAGTTGCTGAACAATGCGATTAAACATGCCCATGCCAAAAATGTATTGGTGCAATTGCATCAAGCTGATCAGGAAAAACTATTAGCCATTACGGTAGAAGATGATGGAAATGGTTTTGATGTCAATCTTTTAACACAATCTGGTGGAATGGGCTGGCATAATATTAAAAACCGCGTTGAGTTTTTAAAAGGCAGGATAGATTTGCAATCCGGTCCTGGCAAAGGTACTTCAGTAATGATAGAGATTAACATTTAACTACAGGCAATGAAAATAAGCATTTTCGTAGTAGATGACCATTACATGGTGACAGAGGGTATTCGTTCTTTACTGCAAAACGAAAAAATACTTGATTGGATGGGCCATGCCACCAACGCAGCATCCTGCCTTAGTTTTCTTAAGCTACACGAACCTGATGTGATACTAATGGATGTAAACCTTCCTGATAAAAGCGGAATAGATTTATGTAAAGAAGTTAAGCAACTGTATCCCTCTTTAGCTATACTTGGGCTTAGTACATTTAACCAGCAAGCCATTATCAAAAACATGATGGATAATGGTGCTTTAGGTTATGTATTAAAAAATGCCACAAAGGAAGAACTGTTAGAAGCGATAAACACCGTGATTAAAGGCAAAGTATATTATAGTTTCGAGGTCTTAAGCGCAATGAGAAAACCAGAGCCCAATCAGCTTCTAATCACCAGAAGAGAAAAAGAGGTTTTATTGTTAATTGCAGAAGGACTAACCAATGCAGAAATATCAGAAAAACTTTTCATCAGTATTCCAACTGTAAACACACACCGCAAAAGCCTGTTAGAAAAATTTGAAGTAAAAAACACAGCCATGCTAATCGGTAAGGCTTCAAAATTGGGATTGATTTAATTGTCTTGCAATATTATTTCTAAATCATCTATTTGACATTAAGAAAGTTGGGTTAATAAACAAATAGTGTTACACCGCCAGGGCATGTATTTCGCAAATAGTAGACACTTTAAACACAGCGTCGATGGATCAGTGAGTACTGGCTATATTGATTACGATATTTTTAATAGCGAGGAGAAGGCACTTTTATTATTTTTGTCGCAAAAAATAAAAAGTGCCTTTCCTGTTTTTAAATGACATTTACTAAAGTTAAGATAATCCCCGTGGCGGCTAGTTTTTCACTCTTTCCAATTCATTTCCGGCGCCACCGGTATTGCGCTTCTTCGCAGCAGAAGCTCCTTTGCTGAAACTATAGCTGAAAGAGACAAGGCCTATTCGGTTGTCAAAAATGTTGCGGTAAGTGGCCCGGGTCTGCGGAATGTTGAGTATTTCGCCCTGTGGCCTGAAGCGGTTCAGCACATCACGTAAAGTAAATTTCAGGGTACCTTTATCTCCGAGGATTTTCTTTGAGACGCCGGTGTTGATGTTGTAAAGCGCGCGCTTTTTAAACTGAGCGCTTTGGTTGGGCGTCACGTACATGGCGCTCAGTTCTGCGCTCCATCCTCTTCCGAAATTGAACTGGTTATTTGGATTGACATAAAAATAAAAGCTCTGTATGGTATTGCCATCATTGCCGGGCAAGCCACTGAAATCAATTTCGACTGCTTCACTGTACATATTCAATGTGTACCAGTTTCCCGCCTTCAGGTTCAGGTTAACAGAGCCCCCGTAAAAATGCATTTTCCCAATGTTTCCTGTCCTGCTGATAAAAATGCCTTTTTCCTGCTCAATGACTTCAGAAATCATTGATGAGGTAACGTTGTAAAAAAGGTCGATGCTGAGCTTATTGTTGTGGTTAAAATTGAGGTCGATCTTGTGAGCAAACTCCGGTCTGATATAAGGATTGCCGGCAAAGTAAGTGAACTTATCCAATAGAAAAATAAAAGGATTCAGGTCCTGGTAGTATGGTCTTCTGATTCGTTTCCCGTAATATAGTGTGAGTTTATTTTTGGCGCTATCCAATTTGTAGGAAAGATAAACTGTTGGAAAGAGATTGGTATAGTGCTGCGAAAAGGAGGAATCCGGGCGGAGCCCATTGCTTAGTTGGTGTCCTTTCATATTTGTCTGTTCCATGCGCAGTCCGGCCTGTATGCTCCATTTCTTCCATTCCTTGCTGAAATTCACGTAAGCTGCATTAATGTTCTCCTTGTACCGGAAGTGATTGGTCTTTTCATTGTCCACCAGCAACACATCTCCCCGACGTATAAAGTAATCTGCAGTATTATCGGTGTTCACAAAGCTGGTCTTTGCACCTGCAGAGAATTTTGCTTTATGGGCCAGGGGGTGCTCGTAATCGCCTTTTGCAGCATAGATGGCAATGTCTGAGGGAAGTTGAGCCACGAGGTTCTCTTCGTTGATACTATTATTGGTGGTATTAAAGATTCTATTTGCAAAAGACTGGTCCGTTCTGGCACTATAGCTGATGTGGTCRAGATCGAAGCTGAGTTCGCGGCCCAGACTGTCAAACTTATGACTGTAATTGAAATTGATCCCGTTGCTGTTCAGTTTCGACTGTTCAGAATTGAGTGCCGTAATCAGAGAGTCCGTCTGTCCTGCAGAACCCGTTGCGATAGCCCCCACTTCTTTTCGGTTACGGCCGCTGTTGTAAGATCCGGTAAACACAAAACCCAGCGTGGTCTTCTCGCTGACATAGAAATCCATGCCTGCTTTGATATTCGGGGTTTTGTTCCGGTTGCGGAACACAGTACTTTGCATAAAAGCAGAGGTCAACTGCTGGTCCTGGTCATAAAACCAGCGGTTGATGTCCAGATCCCTCCAGGTGTCGGTTTTATTGTAACCGAGAGTGGTAAAAAAGTTGAACTTATTTTTGCGGTAGTTCAGGTCGATGCTCTCATTGTGGCGCCAATTCGGTGAGTACCCTGCACCAGCATTTATAGATCCGTTCCAGCCACTGATCAGTGATTTTTTCGTGCGGATATTGATGATCCCGGCGCCTCCCGCCGCATCATAGCGGGCGGGGGGATTTGGAATAAGTTCAATCTGGCTGATGCTGCCCGAAGGAAGCGATTTCAGGTACGCGGTAAGGGCGGCTTCCGAAAGATAAGTAGGGCGGTTGTCAATGAATACGACCACACCCTGCTGACCTTTCAGGCTAATTTTCCCGTCCTGATCAACCATAACCCCAGGTGCTTTCTCCAAAACCTCCAGCGCATTGCTGCCGGCATTGGAGATCAGGGCGTCTACATTGATGACTGTACGGTCTATTTTGTGTTCTATAAAACTTTTTTTTCCACTGATCTTTACTTCTTTGAGGTCTACCGGCTTTTTTAAGGTATCAGTTTTATTCCCCGAAGTATCCTTTTTTTGGGCAGGCTTGGATTGCGCTGCGGCCAAAATTGGGGCAATAGCTATCCACAGGGTGAATGTCACCCTCAAAAATGAGTTCGTCATATCCCTTTTTAGTTATTTAAGATAGTAGCTGCTGGATGTGCTAACTCCTTTGCCATTCCTGTTGTAAGAAAAATCAATGGTATCTTCTGGAGACTTAAGGAAATTTTTTAATACAGCATCTTTTACTGCCTCAGCTTGTTTTTTGCCGTTTACAGTCAATTCTTTGTTGCTGATGTGGAAACGAAACTGATCACCTTTGGTATCGATACCAGCTTTTTCCAGGGCTTTGATCAAATTCTGGGTCAGATCAGAAGACTTAGCTTCGACTTTTGGAGATGGTGAAAGCTTTACCCTTGGATTAGGGCTGGCTATAGGGCTCAGTTTCACCTGGGGATCCGCATTGAGGGTTGAGGAGTACTGCTGACTACTGTCCAATGCCATATTTAATGCACTTAGTACTGTTGTAGTTATGTTCGAAGCGAAATTCTCGACCAGCTTATGGTCTACGTTTAAAGTTACATGACCAGTGTTATTGGTGTTTGAATTGACGTTTACCGAAATCTCCGGTTCAACACTGTCTTCAGTATTGGCCGTTTCTTTAGTTACCGTTGCCGGGGAACTTGTTTTTGCTGCTGGAGGTCGTACTTTTGATTTTACAGTGGTTCGTTTCTGAGGTTTAGCAGCAGGGCTGGTCTGAGATTTTTCCTTTTTTGCAACGGGTTCCTGGAAAATGGACTTTGGAGCCGGATCAGTTGTGCGCAATAGTGTAAAGCTGCAGAGCAGTAGCACAGCGATCAGCATACATCCCTTTTCTATGGAATTTAACGCGGTGTTCTTTTGGTAGACCATTCGTTTTATCCTGCTGACCAGGTTGCTTTCTTTTGCAAATGCCATGGCATATGTGGGCACCTTTAGCTGGTATTCCTTAAAGGAAAGCAATGCCTGGATATAGTTGTGTTTTTCATCCGCATTTTGGAGTACCAGTTCATCGCAGCAATTTTCCCGTTCTTTTCTGATTAGCGCCGATAACCATAATACTGCAGGGTTAAAGAAGAAAAGCAGTTCCAGTACATGTTGTAAAATATTTACCAGGAAATCCATTCTCTTGATGTGAGCAAGTTCGTGGAGCAGCATCATTTCTATTTCCCGGGGTTTAATGGCGGTGATCATTCCCAGGGGGATTAAGATCACTGGCTTGAAATGACCGATGACCAGCGGTACCTGGGTGAGCCCTGACTGCATGATCCTGACCGCTTTAGACAGGCCCATTTGTCCAGACAGCCTTGCCAACTGGTCTTCCCAGTGTTTACCAGCCGGATACACCTGGCGGGTTTTCAGGTAATGAAGCTCAAACAGGTTGCTGGTCAGCTTAATGCTTTTTGCGAAGACAATAAATAACCAGATCAGGGTGATGGTTCTGGCATTATCGTTCATAAAATCCCTGCTTGAGGCGATCAGATCTGTTGTCTCCGTATTTATTGTGTTATTGATACCAGCTTTCCGGAAATCCGTTGTTACTTGCGGAGTTCTTATCAGGCGGTTGAATGCGCTCGTGGTTGGATTGGTTTCACGAAGTTTGAAAACAACGGTAACTGCTATACTTGCCGTGAATAAAGCCAATAGTGTCACCAGTATACGGTAACGCAGTAAAGGACTTGCTGAACGGGTGAGCAAGAGTGTAAGACCGGTCAGCAGGGCCAGTATCAGGCCGAGTGCCAGGGAATATAGTAAAACGGTGTTTAAGATCTGTTCCATAATTTAGGTTTTAATAATAATGGTTTACTTTTGTTGATCCAGCTTATTCAGGATGTCCCTGATGGTCTTTAGGTCTTCAGAAGAAGCATTTTTACTGTCGAGCAGCTGCATTACCAGGTTGCCTGCAGAGCCGTCGTAAATGTGGTTCACAAACCTGTCCAGTAAATGGCTTTTGGTTTTGCTCGGATCTTCTGCAGCCCTGTAGATGTGAGTCATGTTACTTTCATCTCTGGTCAGCATCCCTTTTTCAGCCATAAGCTGCATTTGTTTTAATGTGGTAGTGTAATTTACCTCCTTGATCATCGCTAACTGGTTGTGCACAAACCTGACTGTATTTGGCCCATGTTTCCAAATGACGGTCAATATATCTAACTCTGCTTTCGAAGGTTCTATCTTAGGTTCCATAAAACAAACATACGATTAAAATCGTACGATGCAAATTTATTTAGCTTTTTTTTAGAAAACCCTTAATTAGCAGATCATGCCCTATATGCTTTTATCACCATAGTTACATTAACCATTATTATTTTTAGAATTCAGCAGCGCCATTGTATTTTTTTTGCGAGATGCACCACTGGTGCAACAAGTAAAAGATCTGATAATTGATCAATCTTTCAATTCAAAGCTGAATAAATTGAAAAAGGCGAATCATGAAGCTTTTTATTATTGGATTAAAATAAAAGGCCTTCCATTACCATGTTTATTGTACCGGTTATTAGCAAGTAGCTTGATAAGCAATTGTAATTGGTTTGAACCTGAGGGAGCCTGGCTGTGCTGTTCATCATTTGTGGCTTTACTTCATTTTAACCACAACTTTTCCCTTGGCACGTCCACGCTCTACATATTCCAAAGCCTCATTAGTCTGCTCAAATGGAAATACTTTATCTACTACAGGCCTAATCACCTGCTGTTCAATTAGATCCGAAATCTCTCTCAATTGCTTTCCATCTGCCTTCATAAACAGAAACGAATAATCTACACCTAACTTCTTTGCTTTTCTGCGGATACCAGAACTGAGTAGCGACAGGAGAACCTTCACAAACCATGGCGTTCCAATTGCTTTAGCAAAGTCAGATGTTGGCGGGCCAGAGATGGAGATCGCCTTTCCTCCTGGTTTCAATATTGTTAGTGATTTTTCAAGTGTTTGATTGTCTTGGCTGTTTAACACGACATCATAATCTTTCAGGATGGCTTCAAAATCTTGTTTCTTGTAATCAATTAGCACATCCGCTCCTAGGTCTTTCAGCATTCCAAAGCTCTTTTCACTTGCAGTTGTAGCAACGGTTGCCCCCAAATGTTTAGCCAGTTGTATCGCAACTGTACCTACCCCTCCTGAGCCTGCCTGGATAAAAACTTTCTGTCCTTTTTTGAGATTTGCTTTTTCCACCAAGGCTTGCCATGCAGTAAGTGCAACCAAAGGAACAGAGGCAGCTTCTTCCATAGAAAGGTTTTTTGGCTTTAAGGCTACGTCCCTTTCATTAATCGAAATAAATTCTGCAAATGTACCGATTGCGAAATCCGAAGGGCGTGAATACACCTCATCTCCTATTTTAAAATACTTTACATTTTTTCCAACCTGGATAATCACACCCGCCACATCATGCCCTAAAATAAGCGGCATTTTGTAAGGCAGTATCAATTTAAACTCTCCAGTCTTAATTTTCTTATCCAAAAGATTTACGCTTGCTGCATAAATCTCCAACAGAACCTCATTATCACCAACTTCTGGTGTTGGAACATCTGCAAGCTGAAGACCATGTTTGGTATATTTGTTAATGATAAAAGCTTTCATTTTAATTTTTTAAAAGATGATGGTTCTTTTTCGGATTAATTATGTTAAAAGCAATTTTAGGCAAAATCCTATTAACCAGATTAAAAATTTTTGCGTCGCCCACGCGAATAGTATATTGGTTTTTTGATAGACCTTTGATCAGCCCCTTAACCATTTCTTCAGTCGATATTTTTTTATCATTTCTATCTGCGGTCATTTCCGTCGCTACAAGTGGTGGGATCAATTCAAATACTTTCACTTTACTCCCAATGATCCTTAAGTGTTCACGAAGTGATATTGTATAGAAAGCCAGTGCTGTTTTTGACGAAGAATAGGTAGCTTCAATTAGGGAGGGAGCCTGACTCAGAATTGATGTGGTATTGATTATTGCAGCTTCATTTCTGGATTTGAGCATATCGAGAAATAGATTGTTTAGCCTTAACACACCCAGGTAATTAACTTCCATTTCGTATCCAGCGCCTTCAATATGTTTCTCATTTGCAACTCCTAAATTTGATGGTGGAACCAGGACCGCGGCATTATTGTACAGGATATCTATACCGCCCAATTCTTTCACTTTATTAAAAAGAGATTGCGCATCTGCCTTATTTCCTGCATCACTTTGTATGGCTGTTATAGCAGGGTATTTATTTTTAGCAGCATCTAGTTTTACCTGATTTCTTCCTGTAATGATAACGTTCGCGCCAATTGATAAAAACTGTTTAACTGCTTCTAGCCCTATCCCTGATGCCCCACCTGTTACCAGTACAGTTTTTCCTTTTAAGTTCATATTGATTAAGTTTTATAAGACAAAAGAATTAATGGTTTACCTCTTCTTTGATTAGATTTGCCAAGGCGTGCATTTTTTTACTGTCTCCAACCGGAACTTCGAATTGATTTTTTTCCAAGGCTGTAAACAGCTCATCGGCGACCTCTGATGGCGGAATGCCGTTAGCTCCACCAATCTCTGCCGAAAAATCAGTGTTAACCAAAGGAGGATAAAGTTCAAATACATTTAGACGGTCATTTTCAGAAAATGTATCTCTCAATCCCTGGGTGTAACTGTGGAGCGCTGCTTTGCTCGCAGAATAGGTTGGCAAGTACTTATTTGGCCTAAATACAGCTATTGAAGATACGTTTACAATAGCCGCTTCTGTTTGCTGCAAAAGTAATGGTAATATTAAAGCTGTAAAATCTATAACACTAATATAATTCGTGTTGATTTCCTGATACGCTTTTTCTGCAGCATTATTTTTTTGGCCGCTTAAATCATTTATAAAGGCAGCTCCAGCATTGTTTATGATTATATTTAATTCCGGATGGTTATTTCTTAACTCTTCTACAATCTTAATCCTCTCCAATGAGATAGATAAATCTCCCTGTATGGCAACTGCTGTTTTATCTAACTCTTTTAAGGCATTTTGAAGACGTTCTTCACTACGCCCATTGATAATAACTTTATTTCCTGCTGCACTCAATTTTTTAGCGATAGCCAAACCAATACCCGCGCTTCCACCGCTGATGAATATTGTATTTCCGGTTGTTTTCATTGCATCTCTGATATAATTGTTTAAATTTACTTGCGTTTTGCAAGTACAAATATACAAACAACTTTCATTTTGCAAGTGATTATATAAATTATTTTTATGGTGGATATAAAAAAGAGGTCTGAATGCCCTATAAGTAGCTCTCTAGATATTTGGGGAGACAAATGGTCATTGCTGATCGTTAGAGATCTTATGTTCTTTAAACAATGTACTTACGGCGACTTTTTAAAATCGGAGGAAAAAATAGCCACTAATATTTTGGCCTCCAGATTACAAACGCTGGAAATAAATGGCATAATTACCAAACAGAATCATCCTGAAAGCAAGGCAAAAGTTTTATATAAACTAACTCAAAAAGGGATTGATTTGCTCCCGCTGATGATTGAAATAAACTTATGGGCAGATAAATATTTTACGTTACCAGCAGAAAGAAAAGAAGTGCTCGAAGATTAAAGCAAAATATTTTGATCAAGTTACCCTTGATCAATTTTCAAGGCAAGACTTTGCGAAAAAAAATACAACCCGAGCGCAGCGAGTGTGGAGATTTTTTTTCAGCAAACCCTAAAGGGGCTTGGTCTTGACGGAAGCGCCCGAACCTATCAGCAGTGCCAGAAGTTCCCCATCAGACAAAGCATAAGCCCCACGGGCAAGAAACTTCTCCCTCGGCCGAAGTTCAGATTCCATACCCTTAATCCTCTTTTGTTGTTGAATTCTGGCCTCACGTAATTCATGTACATCAACCTCCTTTCTCGGCATTTACTAAATCAAACTGGTACGGCTGCCCTTCGTGAAAGGGATAGCAAAGGATACTGCAACTCCACCTTCTTTATCTATCTCGATCCGTAGTTCTTCACCGAATTGATTCCTCAGACGTTTGGCTGTATTGTTTAGACCTATTCCGTCACAGGCAAACATCTCCTCGACAGTTCCCCTGTAGGGTATTCCGGTATTATGGATATAGAAATGTGATGCCTTTTCATTAGTGTGGCATTTGATGTATATCCTACCGCCATCAATGGCTGGCTCAATCCCGTGTTCTATGGCATTTTCCACAAGCGGTTGAAGCAACATGGGAGGAATCATTGCTTGACCATCGCAGGAGCGGACATCAATTTCAAAATCAAGTCTGCTACCAAAACGGCTTTGCTCCAACAACAGATAGGACTTTACAAATTCGATTTCCTGCCACAGTAGAACGAGCTCTTCCTGCGTAGAACGCAATGCATAACGGAAGGTGTCGGCAAGTTCGGCAATCAGTACACGGGTGTGCTCATTCTCCGCGGGCACCGATGCGCTGATGCTGTTTAGGGTATTGAAAAGAAAGTGGGGCTGTATCTGAGCCTTGAGGCTCTCGATCTCTGCCTTGTGGGCAAGTTCACGCAGTTCACGTTCCCTGTGCTGTTGAATTTCCCGCTCCCGAAAGAAAAGATCAATGTGAAGCGAACTGAATACCTGGATGTAGAAAAGGAGATTGGGCCCGATATTTTGGAGCATTTGCTGGCTGGTCATCACCGGTAGGCCTGCAAACTTGTTGTACCACCGATAAAGGACAATCCAGATGATATRGTATATAACGCCGGTAAAAAAATGCAGGGCGAACCGTTTCTTCATAGGAAAGCGGGTCCACTTCCGGAAATGGAGCCACCAGACTGGAAAACATGCGATGGCCATTATCGAACAATCAACCAGCAGCTCCCTGATAAATGGTTTGGAAATGCCTTGAGAAAACAGCCGCGGGGTAGCATACAGGATACTCATCAAAATCAGGCAGAAAAGAAAAAGCAAAATTTCCCTTTTCGCATTTCCCATATGTTTATGCTTTGTCATTATCAGTAAGTTTAACCTGAGTTGAATTTATGTGTTTTTTTAATTATACTATTTTTTCTTTTACCGCTCAAGCTGGTAATTCGACCAGCTTATATGTCGTGTGTCCGAAAAATTCCACAGAAGTTTCTTTCTCGCTATATTGCAGTAAAAAGATACCATGGCAAAAATGTCCGTTTTGATCATCGATGATGAAGAACCTGGGAGGATACTGGTACGACAATATCTTGACTCTTATGCTGAATATTTTGTCGCCGGCGAATGTGCAAACGGCCTGGAAGCCATCTCTCTGATCGACAGGCTCGAACCTGACCTTATTTTTCTGGATATACAGATGCCCGGCGCTAACGGATTCGAAGTGCTACAGCGGATCGGGCATGTCCCAAGGGTAATCTTTACGACAGCCTATGACAACTATGCTATTCAGGCCTTTGAAACAAATGCTACAGACTATCTCCTGAAGCCCTATACCAAGGGTAGGTTTGAAAAAACCATGGCGAAACTTCAGAACCAACCTTCACAGCTGCCATTTGCCGTTGCTGATTCTTATCGGGGGAGAACAAGCTTTCCCGAACGGATCCTGGTAGAGTGCAAGAAGCGCTTCCGTAACATCCAGGTAAATGAGATCATTTTTCTCAGGGCCTTTGGGGACTATACCGAAATACATAGCGAAACTGACATGTATATTAGTTCAACAGGCATCACCGTGCTTACTGCAAAATTAAACCCGGAAAAATTTCTCCGGATCCACCGTTCTACTGCGATCAACGTACAACACATTGCAGAGCTCTATCGGGACATCGGTAAAACATTTATCGTTATGAATAACGGCACCGAATTGACTGTGGGCAGAAATTACCTGCCCACAATAAAGGACCTGATCATTTAAGATGGTATTCGGCTGTTAGCTTGTGATCTATTCCGTCGGTGCTTGTGAACCGATGTTCCAAAACCAGCTTTTTTGAACTGGACTCCAATACTTTAGCCTCGTCCTTCTTGCCATCGCTGTGAAATATGATCTTCGCATTATTTCCTGCCAAAGTCCAGGTCCCATCCTCTTTTTGGTCTGCTTCTTCTTCATCACATCTTTTCTTTTCGGCAAACCGGATTACCACGCCATCGCGACGAAGAAGTAAGAGGTCGTCCTGATCACAAGGCTCCAGCAATGCAAAGATGTCAGTGTCCTGTTTTCCATCAAGGTCCCAGTCAACACTTGGGCTGACCGTAAATTTCTGCATTTGCCACTTCTTATCTATAAAAGACGTCTGAGTTTCCTTCTCCCCTCCAGCAACATGGCATGCTCCGATCAGGATAGCCATCGGGCTTAACATAAGCATGATGGCCGGTAGTCTAATAAATTTCATATCTGTTTTTATTTTCAAAGATCATAGGAAAATGCATACTAATATCAAAAATACGACGAACGGTATACTAAGGCCATGAACGGCTGTCTGAACCGTTGAGCCTTCAAATACCACTTCTTACCCAGCATTATTACGGTTCATCGAAAAGAAAACCCGGGCGTTTCCTATTCCGGTAACTTCACGGTCAACAAAAATCAAATACTTTAAAATCTCAACTTATGAAAACTTTTCTCCGAACATTTATATTGCCCGGTTGCTTATTCCTCTTTGCATGCTCAAAAGGAGTCGACGGTAAACAAGAGGAAGAAATTCCTTTCGGCCAGGACGAAGTAAGAAAACAGCTTTCCTTCTCGGACCTGCCTGAAAGGTCTAAAACGCTCATCGTGTCTGGCACCGGTACTTATGTTAACCTGATGGAAAATCAGCGTCCAAAATTGCCTGATTTCAGATCTCTGGATAGGAACCCCAATATATTACGTGGGTTTGTGAAAGATATATTCGGCAGGCCGGTGAAAAATGCAGAGGTCGGTGTACGCTCCTCTATTGCGGGAGGATTCTATAGTTCGGCAACAGGACTGTCTGATCAGAACGGTTATTATGAAGTGAACATCCCCGTTGGCAATACAGAAATATGGGGATCTAAAGTAACCATCGAATACCAAGGCGGTCGGGCATTTGTCTCATTATTTCCTGCGGACAGTACTTTAAGTGAATTCAGATCCTCGGATGGTGCTGTGAAAAACTTTGTATTGCTGCCATATGGTAATGGCCGTCCCGATGAAATTGCCAAGGCCCCTCAGTGGCCAACAAGTTATGTGGGAGGATCGATACATCTTTCTTATAATCTGCGGACAGAAACCCTTCCCTTACCAGGCAGTTTCCCTATCGGGTCGGTCATTGTGGTCAAACTCATGCCGGTTGATCTGGTCCATGCAGAAGAAAGGATTACGTTCATCATAAAAAAAGAAGTCCTTAACAACAGTCTCTACATCAACAATATTCCATTAGGCAAGTATAACCTGGAGCTTTCCCTTTCTGATGGCAGAACGATCCTTATTCAGGAAGGAATCAATTTGAAACAGGAATTCGGACTCAGCCCCAAACAGGCTGAAGGAAAAGCTGCGCTGACATTCATCCCCGGTGATCCGGAATGTTTGACCTGGTTTGGAAATTGGAAAGAAGTTCCATTGAACATTGAATTAAAATAAACGGAAACAACATTCGCAATAGGAATTCGCTTATGCATGCAGTAGTCTTGCCTCGGTGAGACAGTGCAGCGTACGAAAATATAACTAAAAATGATAATTAAAATAGAGAAAACAAGAATGAAAATTACAAGAAAATTAACACTAGCAATTGCGCTAACTGTATTAGGAGCATCATCAGCATCTGCTCAAACTTATAAAAAGGGAGACAAATTGGTAAATGCAGGACTGGGTATTGGTGGCGGTTTTGGAATTCCAATTGGTGTAAGCTACGAGCATGGCTTTACAGATAGAATTAGTGGAGGTGGTTATTTGGGTTACGCGGGTAAAAACGAGTCGTTTGGTGACTCGGGCAAGTGGAAATATACTTATGTGCTGGCTGCAGCAAGAGTTTCATATCATTTTAGGATTAAAGATGAAAAATTTGACCCTTATTTAGGCGCAATTTTGGGTTATAACATAGCTTCGGTAAAATGGCAAGGTGAGGAAGCAGCGCCAGCATCTGCTTCTGCAGGAGAGGTCATTTTTGGCGGACATCTTGGGGCCAGATATTGGTTGGCAGAAAAAATTGGCATCTTCGGCGAATTAGGTTATGGCGTAGGCCTGTTGAATTTAGGTGTAGCTTTTAAACTATAAAGGGATTCCGGTATTATCAATTAAAAAGGCCTTATACGCCTATCCCTTTATAATAAAGCTATAGGCGTATAAGACTAAAAGAAAAAATTTCAGCACGGGAAATTTTTATAAGCAACGAATATTCGCCATGTAGTTCGACCGCTGATTTAAGTTGTTTAACGATGTTTTAAGGGGTTCGAATATTTTTTTTATAACGAACACATTTAGAGGCTATTTTCACAAAATGAATAAGATAAATTTTTATATTGGATTAATAACAATCATGTTATTTGGTTTAGCAAGTTGTAAGAAAGGGGAAAAGAATATTCTTAAAGAAGAAGAACTTCCTTTTACCAATATTGGTAGTGTTAACAATTTGCCGGGTTTTGGCAATGATGATGATAAGCCTGAAGGTATTCCATTTGAACTGCCAACAGGACTAAGGTTTGTATCAAGGCCCGACCATCCATTTGACCCAGATTTAAGGAAACTACATGGCAACATGAATACCTTTTATGTTGATGTAAATATTGAGAGAGATAGTACCTGGAAGGAAGACAAACTTCTAACATTTCCCCCTGGTTTGGTAATGCTTAATGTATCACCTAGCAGAATTCAAAATGGGATGTTAATGGGTAGGGTAAGAATTAACGTACCACCTAACGGGAGAGGGCCAGGAGGTAAAAAGGACACTATAACTGTATATTTAGGTGTTGCGTGTATGAATTCTTCTAAAGGTTTACCCTGGGAGGATAATCAAGAACCAGACACCCGTAATTATGTTATTGGAAAGGGTACTCACACCCCGTATGTAGTTGTCACCAATGCCGAAGTTTTAAAGTTTTTGTCATTATTGGAAGATAAACCCCATTTGAATCTTACAAGGCATCAAAATCCTTTGGATGTTTATGATCCTGACTATGTAGAACCAGAATGGATGAAACCCTACAATACCATACAAACGATGTTCTGGAAAATAACCGATGGACAAGGATTGACCGAGGCAGACCTTAGGGAACTTCTTGAAGCAGTTAAAGGATAGTTATCAAAGTACCAGAGATCTGGATTTTGTCGGTGCGCTCATTCATACGCTACAAAGTAATCTGAATATGGGTAGATTTGTCTCATGTTGATCCCAGATAACAAGCTAATTAGCGATGGTTATATAATTTTAGAAAAGTACCTCAAAGACAATGAGTGTATACAAATGATAACATCGCTTAAAAAGCTAGGTGTGTTTGACTATACACATGAGGCAAGTGCAGGTAACCTGCTTTGTACGTCACCTGAGTTGTACAATTTTGCTGAACAAACTGCTAGACAATTGCTTGGTGAAGGGGGAATGCAACTAAGCCCTATCAAAGCATTTATCCTGGACAAGAGTATTGAAAATAACTGGTATATACCATGGCATCAGGATTTAAAAATTGCTGTAAAGCAGATTTTACAGGTGGAGGGTTATACGAACTGACATTAGAAGCAGGCATCCCACATACAGAACCTCCCTTAAATATATTGGAAGGAATAACAACATTGAGAGTTCATCTGGACAATTGTACAAAACGAAATGGTGCTATCTATATTCTGCCTAAAACGCATAACCGTGGCAAACTTACTTCCAGCCAGATAGAAGAAGCAGTGACCAATGAAACCGCCTTATGTTGTGAAGTACAACAAGGAGGGGTTATGATCTTTAAGCCACTTCTGTTGCACAATTCCCCTCTTTCCCAACAGGAAATGCCCAGAAGAATTTTGCAAATTGAATATGTCAAAAAAGAGCTGCTTAGCCCACTATTAGAATGGCATTAGCAATAAAGCATATAGCTGAGTTAGCCTGTACAGAAAGAATTCTACATTTTTAACACCTCTGAATAGATTTCTAAAAGCCTTTATTTTTGCATTAAAAGATTCCGCCGAGGCATTGGTTGATCTGTTATCAAAGTAATTCAATATAGTCTGATAATGGTTTTGTATAGACCTGGCAATTGTATTGAAAGCTTTAAATCCAGTTTGTCTTACTTTTTCATGCCATTTGGCCAGATTAGCTAGTCCAAAGACCTTATCTTTTGTATTTTCAAAGATCCGACTAAGTCCCATACTGAGTCCGCAGGCTGTTCTAAGATCAGGAAATCTTCCAAATAAGAGCTCTGCGCGATCCTTTTGGCTATCTGTCCAGTCTGAAGGCTTTTTATACAGCACATATCTACTGCGGGCCAGCAATTGCTTGATGGTATCTCCATTGTGAAGTACTTCCGCTTGAAATGGACGACCAGTCTTTTGATTGTTCTATGGCTTCATTTTCTACATCCATAGCTTCCCACCTGTATTTGACCCGCATCTCTTGCAGTGCCTCCGTAGCCAGCTTCTGTACATGAAACCGGTCAGTCACTCTGGTTGCCTGCGGAAAACAACGTTTGCAGATTAATTCCATATTACCTGCCATATCCAGGGTAACCTCAGCCACTTTTTTCCTTGCTCTTTCCGAAATCCTTTGCAGTACTGAAATGACAGTTTGCGCTTTGGTACCTGCTACAATGGCAACAATGGCTCCTTTCTTACCCTTTGCGGCTTTGTTGGTAAGGATGGTGTAAAGTTCACCATGGGACAGGCTGCTCTCGTCGATGGAAAGCTGTTCACCGAGGTTTTCTGGATATAACAGCCATTTCTTTGCATGTGATTTCTGGTGCCAGCTTTTAAAATCACTTAGATAATCACGATATTGACGGAGCAGATTTTTTGCCTTTACTGCATAGAATGAACTGATAGCATCAACACTATTCGGGGCTGTATCGATTGATTTCTTTTAAAAAAGCCGCGAATTCCCCTGTCATTCGCGTTCCCTTTTCTACTAAAGTCCAAGTCCGGTAAATCAAAGTAGAGGTCTCTGTATTGAGCCATCGGCGGCGTCGGATATGAAAAAACACCTTATGCCCCCGGATAGGAAAGTCCTGGATCACAATCTGAGGAAAAAAACCTTTGGACAAAACTTTAATCCCATCCCATTCCGATGGAGGAGTATTGACTTCTTCAAGTTCGATACTCCTTTGAATTCAAAATTCTCTAGTATAAAATCCGGCAGAAATAATCTGAGCAATGAGGCAGTAGCTGAGCTGATCTATCAAATTAACACTAAATTAGTGGATAAAAAAAAGAGATTGAAAGTTTCGAAAAACGATCAATCTCCTTGCGTACTCCAAAATTCTTATTTAACGAACTGCTTCAAAGGCATGAAGAACATGAGGGACATTTATAAAATTCAAGACTAATAATACGAAAGCATCTTAAAATGACTATAAAATTAAAGTTCACTTAAAGTGTACTCGTCGAAAACCTTTGTCACACAGCTTCTTGAAGGATATGGAACGTTTAACCAACATTGCGGGTGGTTCTGTTTCAGATCCCCTTAGTAGGGACTGTAAGAAAAAATACCAGCAAGTCATCAGATTTCTTTCTCCAAATTGAGTTCTTTAAAGATTTCTTTGGTAATTATTTTTGTATTAAAAGCCAGATGCTCCCAATTACAATGCAAAATAGATATTGGATAGGGAATGCCCATTTGCCTCTTGGTCAAATCCATGCTAATTACCGAATTTGCCTTTATTTCCCTTTCTCCCTGCATCAAATTAAAAAGCCCTCTGGCGAATTTTTCATTAGACCCTAAATAGAAGCTCGCATAAGTCTCTAAGCCCTTAATGGTCTTCATATTTAATGAAATTTCAAATGAAGTTTCCATAACAATAGATTAAAAAAAGAGCTACCATCTAGGTAGCTCTCGAAATTCATCTTTGAAGAAATTATTTAATTTCTATCTGACGGCTTACTGTTTTTGCTTCTTCTCTTTTTGGAATATTGATCGCTAAAACACCATCAGTATAACTTGCCTGAATGCCGTTTTCATCGGCACTTTCAGGTAAGGTGAAAGAACGGACAAAAGAACTATAGCTGTACTCACGTTTGGCGTAATTCCTTTCCTCTTGTTTGTCGTCTGTTCGTTGCTCCACAGAAATACTCAATACATTCCTTTCAAGGTTGAGCTTGAAGTCTTCTTTTTTAAGTCCCGGAGCCGCCAATTCAACATGATAATGATCGGCACTTTCACTGATGTTTGCAGCGGGCACGCGGGTTACCATGCGATCCGCAAAGAAAGTGTCATTGAAGATGGAATCAAAAACATCATTAAAGCTTGGCATTAATGAATTTCTCTTGTTTTCTGGATTAAATTTAACCAATGTCATGGGTTTTCCTCCTTAATTGATTTAATGATTAAAACTTATAATTAATTAAACTCTTTGAACTTTCGTTCGCCCATAATAATACAACATAAATGCCAAATGGATTTTTGATTAATGAGGCTGAAAAAATTACAAGATCACTGAAAAATATTCAGTTTTTAACTGTCAAAAATTCCTAAATCAACTGAGATTTATAACCAAAATATGTTCTATTTATGTCTTGCCAGCAAACTAGTTGGGGAGTTAACCTATATATTTGTTTTAGAACCGGGGAGCTAATCGTGAAGGTCTCTGATGCCTTTCAGTAATTCCTGTAATGCTTTATATGCCCTGTTATAATCAAAGCCGCCTCCTGCTGACAAGGATCTGGCTAGATATGAATGCTCTTCATCCTCTAATTCGTTTTCTATGATCAGAATAGTTTTTTGGATCGCTTTAGGATTGTTCTTTAACAATTTGGCAATATCTCTACCTAAAATTCTCGCACAAGAGGTGATAATGTCCCAGTCTTCGCCATTAACGATGTCTTCATGTTCATCATATAGTACTTCATATTTGAGCTCTATGTAGTTAGCTAGAATAAATCCCTGATCCCTTCCGTCTTTGTCATCTTTGTATTTTCTGTCGTTCCAGGCATATATCTTCATGAAATAGATGGCATGGATTGGCGCCACAGAGAAAGTTAAATCTTCTTCATCTATTTTGAAAGTGATAGTTTCCTCACGAACCTCCATGAATCCGGCAACATTCATGGACCGCATAAAGTCAGGTGGCCAGTCATATTCTCCTTCTTCATTTTGGATTTCGCCAAATGGAACAATATCTATTTCACAAATTTCTTTGTAAATCAGTTTATGTGTCACTTTTGTCGCCGTAAATAATCCCGATTTAAGTAATTTATCCAGCACTGATTGATAGACTCCCCACTCAGGTACGTATAACGCGAAATCCACATCTAGCGTTTTTGGCCCCGCACCCAGATGATACTGCCCATCTAATATTAAATCTCTTGCTGTTGCTCCGATCAACATAAAATCATATGCCTGATCTCCAAGAATTTCCTGGATATCTCTTATCACTTCTTTTAATTGATCCGGAATTTTATCTGTCGGTAAATTGTATGTACTCATCAAAGATCTTTTGTGCGGTTTCTACTTTTCTACTGTCGTTGGACGTTATTAGGTCTGCATACGCCAGTATAGGAGGTACGGCATTTTTTCCGTCTATAACTTTTGTAAATTGATAAAATTCATCACTCCAGAACTGTTTTAGCACCTCGATTTCATCTTTATCGTTGGCCTTTATCAATTTGAATGCTGACATCCATTTTTTATCGTCATCCTCCACAAATAAAGTTATTTTTTGTGGACTTAAATAGTTAGTATAAATGTTGCCAGCAGCTTCGCCTCCCCAAGCCGCTTTCATCTCAGTAAGGTCGATCTTTTTAAAGTCTTGTGACAGCTTATAAAATTTTGAATAGTAATTGCCAATCAGGAGCTTAGGCTTTAGCTGTTCCTTATATGCTATAGCCCATCTGTCTAGCAATTCCTTTTTATGATTTAATATCTTTTTGTTTCGCTGGCCTAAATGCACATATTTTGTGTTCAGCAATTCGTTCAAAATAACAGTAATAGAAGCCATTGATACATTGACCGCTCCCGCCATTTGTCGATAAGGTAAATTAATGAAATCTGGATCATTCAGAATTCCAAACAACAGTTTTACTCCCGTTTCTGTAAAGATCCGATTTGTTTTGTCTTTTGGAACGGCTGTTGCACCTTTTTGCCCTAAGTGCACAAGAAATATCTCTTCATCTACAATATAAAAGTTCCCTAGGCTGTCCATGTAATTTATTCCTGCATTCACCAGCTCATCACCAATGTTAGGGTAAATAACTGGTGCCATGACCAGCAACTTCCGTGAGTCTTTTCTGAAAAGCTTTAGAAAGGAAATGGTGTTATGTGATGCCTTAGATAAGTTTATTAAGTTGTATTCTCTTTTTTCTTTGTTGAAGAGTATCGTTATAATTCCTGAATGTTTATCCTC